>SLRP01000061.1 GCA_007130845.1 Kiritimatiellia bacterium
ATTACGATTAAGAAATCCAAATCGTTTACCGTAGTCGTCGCCGTAGTCGTAGAGCGGAGAGAAAACACTAAGGAAAGGCGGGGGATGAAAGTCGATAAGGATCGGTTGACGATTACGCCGACGATTACGGATCACGATTAAGAAATCCAAATCGTTTACCGTAGTCGTCGCCGTAGTCGTAGAGCGGAGAGAAAACACTAAGGAAAGGCGGGGAGGAAAGCCAGAGTTGTTTATCCCGTTGATAAATAGATATTTACAGGAAAATTATTCTGTCACATTTGACAGAACGCTCGGCCAGGGAAGGAGGGAATGAATGAGAGAAAAAATTTCCGCATGCGTTATTACCTATAATGAGGAGGGCAACATCGATCGATGCCTTGGAAGTCTGTCATGGTGCGATGAAATTGTTGTTATGGACAGTTTCAGCGAGGACAGGACAATTGAGATTGCTCGCAAATATACCGACCGCATATATCAGCATAAATGGCTCGGTTATATTGGGCAGAGGAATCTCATCCGGGAAAAGGCAAGGTGTCCATGGGTATTGTTTCTCGACGCTGACGAGGAGATTTCTCCTGCGTTGTTGAGTGAAATCAAGAGCGAATTCGGCAAGAACCACAACACATATGCCGGATTTAGATTTCCAAGAAGGGTTTATTATACCGGTAAATGGATAATGCACGGAGAGTGGAATCCGGACATCAAGCTTAGACTGTTTAAGAAAGACCTGGGATACAGCGCGGGCGTGGAACCGCATGATCAGGTTGTGGTTGACGGACCTGTAAAGACCCTTAAAAACCCTATACACCATTACACATATGACAGTATTTGGGACCATATAGACACCATTAACCGTTTTTCAGGGATCTCGGCCCATGCAAAATACGAGCATGGAGTCCGTTTCCGCTGGCTGGATTTCATTTTTCGTCCTCCATTGCGGTTTCTAAAGGGATATCTGCTTAAGAAAGGTTTTCTGGATGGAAGACGCGGCTACTTGATTGCGTTCATAAGCGCATTTGGTGTTCTGGTCAAATATGCCAAGCTCTGGGAAATAGAGGTAGGGCAGGGGCATGGATCCGGTGATGAAATTCCGGGCGATTCATGCGGAAGTAAGGATGATCAGTAATGGCTGAATCAATCCTTATTATAGACAAGGTGTTTCTCAAACGATGGAAATCCGCGGCGCCTTTGCGCGGAGTCGAATTGTTTAACCTGCTTCTTATTCGCGATCTGGTCAGGCGAGGCCACCCGGTTACGCTCGTTGCCGAGAAGTCATGGGATATACCGGTCCAACGAATCATGGACGATGTCATGCCGGAATGCATATGGCTTCCAAATTTCGGGGCCACATTCATAAACGGCGTTCTCGGAGCCGCGCGGCTTATGTTCAGGCGATTCGACGTGTTGATTGTCGGAAATGTCGGAGACGGTATTTCCCCGGCGGTGAGAATCATGCGCTTAACCCGGATATTTCATACCGGAATACTCATAGCGCACCGGGAAGCATCCAGCCGGTTTGTTAAGGCATTTGCTTCCATGCCGGGCCATATACTTGCGGTAAACAACGTCATTGCCGATCCGTTCAGGAAAGAAAGCCATCCAAGTGTCCATGTCGATTACGGTATCCTCAACGCCGATTTGTTCTATCCGTCAACGGGGGATGATTCCGAAAAGGAGAAGGTGGATTTCTGCGTACTCGGGGCCCTGGATAATCCCTGGAAGGGAGCGGATACCGTAGTGACGGCGTTCAGGGCTCTTCCTGACAACGTGCGCTCCGGATGCCGGCTTCACCTTGCAGCGTATGAGGATCCTCCGCGGTATGATGATGACGGGATAACAGTGTATGACTGGATGCCGGCGGACAGGGTGCCGGAATTCCTGAGAAACATGGATGTCATGATAGTGCCGTCCAGGGATGAAGGGGTAATGCGGGAAACCTTTTCTCAGGCCGTTGTGCAGGGAATGTTGAGCGGACTGCCGGTTATTCACAGTGAATTGTTCATTCTGACGGAAAAATTTGATCGCGGAGGGGGGGTTGAATTCAAAACCCGTGAAGAATTAACACGCGCCATGACAATCCTCGCGTCCGATAAGGAGCGCCGGCTGAATATGGGTCGGCTTGCCAGGGAAATCGCCGCGGAGAGATACGTGTGGGATACAAGCCGTTTTATTGAAAGATATATAACAGAAGAGCGGATTCCGGTGTCGCGCCCTGCGGAGGATAATCCCCTTTTATTTGTCTCGGGTTCGTCTGATCAGGAATCAACACGTTCTGCATACATGGGCGATATGAATGTCCATCCGGTGGATATCGGCGGATACAAGGGGCTGATTGCGGCAGAACGGGATACGCCCGCATTCAGGGAATGGTTGAAACACCTTCCACGCGAAGTTGCTTCAAACGGGCGGACTTTGTCGGCTGGTCGAGACAGGGTGGCCGTTGTTGATTATGAAGCCGGCGAAACGGATGAATCCTTAGCCGTAAAACAGTTTTCCGGGCAATCCATGATCAAGGACCGCATCGATGCGAAGCAAGGCTCCAAGGCGCTGCGCTCCTTCAATGCGGGGCAGTATCTTCGGTCTGCGGGGGTTGGAACTCCCGAGCCGGTAGCCTGTATTGACAGATGGGAAAAGGGGAGGCTTCTCGAATCTTATCATGTCACACGTTACGAACCATATCTTCGCTGTTTCCGGGATGAATTGATACATATATACCGGCATGAACCGGATTGTGATAAACTGATGACGCTTCTCGAATGTGTGGCAAGCGCGGTTAAGAGGATGCATGATGCCGGATTGCAGCACCGGGATATGGGAAATCAGAATATACTCATGCGCAGACGGTCCGATGGCTCATGGAAAGACGTTATGTTTGTCGATCTCAACAGGGCAAGGGCCATGGAAAAATTGACTCTCCGGCATAGAGCATTCGACATTTCGCGCATATCCCTCCCTTCGGACTTTCTTCGTGTATTCAAGGCGATGTATTTTTCCGACCGGCCGGTTCCTGCCGAGTTCGAAAAATGGGAACGGTTCTATCGCAAGCGTTTTGCCCTTCACACTTGGAGCCGCGTATTCCGTCATCCCGTTCGAACCCGCAGACGAAGAAGGGATGAGGACGCCGAAACGACCTATCCGGATATAAAGGATATCTGGATATGGGATGAGCGATCCGCCCAGGCCATAAGTGTAATGCAAAGGAAGGACCGCAGGAAACGCTATCCATTGATGAATTCCATACGCATTGCATCGTCTTCCATTACGGCATTGTCTCCGGTTCATTCCAGATACAAGGAGTTTATTGAAAGGGCGTATGCTGAACCGGTCGACATGGCCGGCAGAATTGGAATGGCTGTTAACCCTAGAAGGGAGACATGGGAATTTGAGCGGTCCTGGCTGGACCGGCTCGGAAGAATCCCGGTGATACTGCGATTCTATCATCACGAAACTCCGGAAGAATGGAATTATATTGCTGAAAGAGCCCGTGAGTTGCACGACTCAGGTCATTCCGTGTCAGTCGCTGTTGTCCAGGACCGCAGGGCTGTGCTTGAACCCGGTAGCTGGGACGCCTTTACGCAACATGTCATGGAAAAAGTATCAGATATAGCGGAATGGGTAGAGATTGGACATGCCATCAACAGGGTTAAATGGGGTGTTTGGAACATTGATGAATACATTCGGCTGGTTGAACCATTTACTGAATGGTCTAGGAGATCAGAATGCCGGTTCATGGGGCCTGCGGTTATAGATTTCGAATATCATTACCTTGTTAATGCGTTGAAAAGGCTCGATGGATTATTTAGATTTCAATCGCTGTCACATCACCTCTATGTGGATCGGCGTGGAGCTCCTGAAAATTTACAGGCTGGTTTTTCAACTCTTGGGAAATTGGCCATGGCTCGCGCCATTTCAGAATGGTCGAATTCCTGCGATGGCGGACTCATCGTATCCGAGGTCAACTGGCCTATTCTCGGGACGGGAGTTTATTCGCCGGTGGGCTCCCCGTATCAGACCCCGGGACCCCGGATGAACGATCCCAGCGTAACCGAGGATGAATACGCGGATTATATGATTCGCTACCTGGTAATAGCTATAGCCTCCGGCATGGCAGAGCGCGTCTATTGGTGGAGGCTGGCCGCCCATGGGTTCGGCCTTATAGACGATCGGAACCCGGATTCATGGAGGGCACGGCCGGCATTCCATGCCCTCCGGTATTTTCTTGAAATTCTGGGTGCCGCCGTTTTCGAGAGCAGGCTTCCTTCACCCGGCGGCTCTTTCGCTTTTCTTTTCCGGCTTCCGGGTGGAGAGAAGGTCGCGATGGCTTATGCGCATCCTGATCCCATGGAATTCCGTCCCGGATATTCCTTTGATAAATTACTGGACGCGCTGGGCGAGGAGATCCCGGTATTGAATGGTTCGCTTCGATTGACCGGCCGTCCGGTGTATCTGCGCGGTGTTGATCTGTAATCTCAAACTTGATGGTGCCCCCCGTTCCAGCCCGTGTTCAATTGGTGATAGACCGGAATAGGGGATAAATTGTCTCAGCATGAGTTCAACACACCCTCGATTTGCGGCGAATGGATTTACGTTTCCTGAGTTCCAAAATGGGACACCCATTCAGTCTATCGGGCTTTTGCAGTCGCTAAAGCGATGACGGACAAGACGGCGCAAGGGGAGTCGGCTAAGGGATGCCGAGTAAGGGTAGCCGAGTAAGGGTGTCCGCGTAAGAGTGTTATTGACGGGTTACCGTCTTTGAAAGCACCGTAAGCATGGCCGCTACGCTACGAAGCAGTTCACGGCCCTCGGCAACGCTCTCGGTCTGTTTGATTTCGTTGCCCCTTGCAAGATCCGAAAGAGGTCCCGTCATAATCCCATTCTTCTCTTCATACACTTAAACGGATACACTTACGCCCCACACTTAAACGGATACACTGAGCCTCCCCCGAATTTGTAGACAGTCGTGTATCTTAATTGGTAGTCAAAATAGTCATGAGCACGAATACAAATCCGGGACAGAGTCGTCGTCGTTATGAGGACGCTTTCAAGCAAGACG
>SLRP01000234.1 GCA_007130845.1 Kiritimatiellia bacterium
ATGCATAGAGCACGATTCCGCCTGCCATCATGTTGGCAAAAAGTCGGATTGTAAGGGCAGTTGTTTTTATCAGCATGCTCATGAATTCTATGGGTACGAGAATTAACAATATGGGCCAAGGTACCCCGTGCGGAATAAACGCCTTCATGAACCCCACAAAACCGTTCTTATAGATGGCTCCTGCAATCATGAAAAACAGGGTGCATAAAGCCAGTCCGGCTGTAACATTTACATTTCCCGTGGCGCCGGCAAATAACGGGACCAATCCCATTAGATTCAAAATTGCGATGAAAAAGAAAAACGTACAGAATATAGGGGCCATCTTACGGCCGTCTTCTTCACCAAGCGCGTTTATGGAAACTTCGTTCCGTATCAGCAGAACAAATACTTCAAGGGCATTGGTCCATCCTGAAGGCACCATGACCCCCTTCTGGTATATAACGCCGAAGAGGAGAAACATGAAACCAGCTGCTATCAGAAGCATCAGTGCATGGAGCGATAGGAAGTCCGGCAATTGTATATATGTTATGAAAGGAATGGCCCACTGGTCGGAATCACTGATCTTGTCAAGTATATACTCGATTACAGCGGCCGGTACATTATTGTCAGTAGCTTCGTTATTCATCGCTGTTCAGTTCAATTTGTCGGGAGATTCCATGATATAAACCCAGAATTTCAGAAAACAAGAAACAGGCGTATCCGGCCATTAATGCCGTGATAAACGGTACCAGATTTCCTATCTGCAAGAGATAAAGGCTCAAAACCAAGGACAGCATTAATATGACGCGTCCTGCGTGAAGGCCGAGACCCCAGTACAGTAAATGCACGTGTCCCTCCCTGATTGAACGCGCATTTACGTAAAATACACTAGATCCATGTGCCAGCGTCAACCCAAAAGCCCATAATGCTTCCCTGAAGAACCAATCACCAGTGATAAGCAGAACCGAAAAGGGGATCAGAAGAGCAGTTCCAATGACAGATGCGGCATATATAAGCCAATAGGTTTTCATTTTCCAGGCTCCTTTTTTCCGGCCTCGCGGTTCATTTTTCGAACGCTTTTCCATACCTCATATCCGCAGAAAAAAAGTCCGAGAAATACACCTGCCAGTATTCCCTCCGTAGTACGGTCCAGCAGGTTTCCAATATAGAGGCCGCCCAACGTAAATACTGCCATGCCCACCGTCAGAGTGGATCCGAGTCCGATCATGTGGGAATTCCTCAAAAGAGGTGGTGTTTCCCCGGCTCTGCTCGTCTTGCGCGTCATCCCTGGTCCTTTTAAAGAATATCCTTCAATGTTTCCTCCAGGATGCCGTGTGTGAATGTGTAACCGGCTTCCTGAAGGCGCTCAGGCATGATGCGCTGGCTCGTCAGTAAAAGTGAGTCCGCAAGCTCCCCAAAAATCATCCGGGCAACCTTTGCCGGCATTGGAAAGATTGTGGGACGGGACAAAACGGAACCGAGGGTCTTTGTGAACTCGGTGTTTGTTACCGGGGTGGGGGATACAAGATTCACTGGACCGGTCAGATCAGGCGTATCCAGTATGAAACGCACTATACTGCATAAATCGGTTATGGAGATCCAGCTCATGTATTGCCTGCCGGATCCTATTCGTCCGCCCAGCCCCAGTTTGAATGGTGTAAGCATATTCCCTAGAGCGCCCCCATCAGGGCTCAACACCATGCCGATTCGCATATTAACGACACGAATCCCGTTTTTCTCCGCGATCTCGGTTGCCGCCTCCCAGTCCCTGCAGACTCCCGCGAGAAAATCATTTCCCGGACCGCTTTGCTCTGTAATGATTTCTTCCCCGCGATTCCCGTAATATCCGATAGCGGACGCGGAAATAAACGAACCGGGTTTCTTATCCAGGCTTGCGATGGCTTGTGCCAGTGCCTCGGTGCCGCGTACCCGGCTGCTTCTGATCTGCTCCTTTTTTTCATCCGTCCACCGGCCAATTATCGAAGATCCTGCAAAATGAACGACAGCATCGATGTCATTCATCCCATCCTTGTCATGAATCACTCCGGCTTCAGGATCCCATAATATGTCACCGGTCTCCTTTCGGGACTCGTCGCGCACAAGACGTCTTATCCGGTGACCGCAATCAAAAAGGTCCCTGGCCACGGCCGATCCGATAAGACCTGACGACCCGCTGATGAGAATATTCATTCAATGACCTCCTGACTAATGGCTCTTGTACAATGCACTTTTAGACGTTAATCGTTATACATGAAGGAATCCAGAGAACATGAAAAGGAATTTTATGTCCCGACGGGAGGACCGCCTCAAGGACCTGGACCCAGCCGGGAGATTTATGCCGTTATGGGAGAGCGGAATATATTCCGCATGTGTGAGGATTTCTACGCGGAATTGGAGAAATCGTCCATTCGGTATATGTTTTCCGATGATATGCAGGCGGCTTCAAAGCGTATTGCGGCTTTTCTTGTAGGTCTGCTGGGCGGTCCGCCGCTGTATCATCGACAATACGGGAACCCCATGATGCGTCAGCGTCATATTGCCTTTCCAATAGATGAGGAGGCCCGGCAAGAATGGTTGAGATGCTTCAAGTCTGTTCTCGACAATGCCGAATACAAGTACAACTTCCCTGCGGATCATCTCCCCGGTTTTATCAGGTTCCTTGATGAATTTTCGGCCTGGATGGTCAATCGAAAATAGAGATCCTCATCATCAGCATCAGCTGCTGCGGGTTATTATTAATCAAAAAGAAGTGTTTGGCCTTGATTGTGGAGGAAATTGAATTACAGTCCGCAAGCACGTTTACACCAAGGATGATTAATTCTCCATGCAGATTCCGATCAGAAATATAGCGATTATTGCCCATGTTGATCATGGAAAGACCACGCTGGTTGATAAACTCCTGCGCGATGGAGGGGTTTACCGCGACAATCAGGTCATGGAAGACCGTGTGATGGATTCCATGGATTTGGAACGCGAAAAGGGCATTACGATTAAGGCCAAGAACGCGTCCGTACAGTGGAAGGGAGTAACAGTCAACATAGTCGACACTCCCGGCCATGCCGATTTCAGCGGTGAGGTTGAGCGGATAATGAAGATGGTGGACGGGGTTCTTATCGTGGTGGATGCGTACGAAGGACCGCAGGCCCAGACACGTTTTGTCCTTCGCAAGGCCATCATGGAAGGGTTGAAGCCGATTGTTGTAGTTAACAAGATCGACAGGGAACACGCGGATCCGCATGGGATTCATGATCAGGTGCTGGAACTTCTTCTTGAGCTTAACGCGTCAGAAGATCAATTCAATGCCCCCTTTATTTATGCCAGCGCCAAGGACGGATTTGCAGTGCGCGAAATGAGTGATCCAGCGGAAAACATGGCTCCCCTGCTTGATGCCATACTGGAGCATATTCCTTCCCCTGAGGCGGACCCCGGCGCGGCATTCCGTATGCTGGTAAGCAATCTGGACTGGAATGATTATGTGGGCCGTATAGCGATCGGCAAGGTGCTTGGCGGGTCCGTCAGGGCGGGGGACCGGATAACATGCATTCGGCGGGATGGTTCCCGTGAAAGCACAACGGTCATGAAGGTGTTCCATTTCAGCGGAATTCATTCTTCAGAATACATTACGGGGGAATCGGGCGACATAGTGGGAATAGCCGGCTTTGATGAGGTCTCAATCGGGGAAACTCTTTCATCCGACGTCGACGCGGAGCCTGTGCCGTTTGTTGAAATAGATCCGCCTACCATACAAATGCGTTTTTGTGTAAATGACGGGCCTTTGGCCGGAAGGGACGGAAAGTATGTTACGACCCGGCAGCTTCGTGAGAGGCTGTACAGGGAAACACGGACCAACATATCCCTTGCAGTGGAGGACACCGACCAGCCGAATGTTTTTCTGGTCAGCGCAAGAGGAGCCATGCAGATCGCTGTTCTTGTGGAAACAATGCGGCGTGAAGGATATGAAATGCTCGTTTCACGTCCGCAAGTCATCCTGAAAAGAGTAGACGGTGTTATCCATGAGCCTTATGAAAGCTTGTGGGTGGAGGTGTCTGAAGACGGTCTTGGCGATATCATGCAGAATCTGGCCGGGCGCAAGGCGCGTATTATCAATATGCGACATCATTCGCATGGAATAAGCCTGGAATGCGATATTCCAACCAGGGGCTTGATTGGTTTTGAGACTGACCTGGTGAATCAGACGGCAGGTCGCGGCGCCATGTCTCACTTATTCAAGGAATACGGGCCATATGCAGGGGAGATACGTACCCGGTATACAGGCACTCTCGTTGCTGTCGGTCCGGGAGTCACCACATATTTCGCGCTTGAGAGCCTTCAAGATCGCGGACGTCTGTTTATTGATCCGGGGACGGAAGTGTACGAGGGGATGATTATAGGCGGTAACTCCCGGGGAGAAGACCTGCCGGTAAACCCCACTCGAACTAAACAATTGAGCAATGTTCGCTCACAGGGTGAGGGAAAGACCATTCCGCTTGAGCCCCCGGTCAAGATGTCGCTTGAACGTCTGATTGAGTACATTGCGGATGATGAATATATCGAAGCAACTCCCACTGCTTTGCGCATGCGGAAAAAAATTCTCAACGCTACCCGCCGCAAACGCGCAGCCCAATCGCAGGCCACGGTGTCTGCGTAGACCTGCAAGTATCATGTAATCAATGGCGTCGGCATGCAGCAGGTCCGTAATCGAATTACACCAGCAAAGAATCTGATTCAGACGGCGTTGGGATCTCCAAGACTTCCGGTTTTCATGGGGACAGGAGCATTAACCAGACATCTAATTTTGAAATCTACGTATTAATACTGTTCGAACGACCCAAGCACTATATCGAAGCTCAGGTTGATCATTGGCGAAAAGCTGTAATCCTGTTCGCGCAGAAAATCAGCTCCAGGCTCCACTTCCAAGAAAAGCCAGTCCCTCATAATTCGTTGCCGCCATGGAATCCTTATTGAATATTGATTTGCTACAGTTGAAGGATGGGTTTGCCCCCTTACGCCCAACTGCAGGGCCAGACTGCGGCGGGGGCTGAAGTATCCCGAAAGGGAGAAA
>SLRP01000091.1 GCA_007130845.1 Kiritimatiellia bacterium
CCCTAATGTCGTGCGGGAGCGGGAAACACGCAGAATAACATCCATTACCAGGCAGACGGACGGTGTGCTGTTGGAAATCGAGGATTTCTTCGGACATGACCAATACGGGATCAAATCCGGCCGTCCTGTAAGCACAGACTACCAAAGTGGCGACATGGTGCAAATCAGCGATCCGGTAAACAATGTCAACACCGAGGTAATAGCAGCCGATGACGAATCAAGGACCGTATTGGTCGCGGAATTCAGCGACCCTGAAGACGGATGGGAAATAGATTACAGACGCAACCTGCCGGAGGAAGACCCCGACAAACCCGGATTATTCCCTCCAGGAGGAACATATCTCCGCAAGATCAATCCTCCTGGAACACCACACTATTATTGGGGACGAGTCAACAGTGAGTGGGATTTCGCCGTCAAACAGCATGGCAGAACACTTATCCCAGGATTCAACGATGCCCCAGGAGACATCGCCCATGAAGCATCCCCCAACAGACGACCAAAGGATTACGCTCAACTGCATGAGGTTGTACATGCCATGACCAGCTATCTAATCGATCGTTATGGAGATGTCGCACTAGAATGGAGATGGTCCATATTCAACGAACCGAACCTGCACAGAGATTTCAGGGATAACTGGTCCGACACCCTTAAATTCTACGACTACACGTCTGACGCCGTATTGCGGGCATTTGAAGATCACGGCTACGACTCAAGCAAGGTTATGGTCGGAGGTCTTGAATGGGGCGGAGTTTTCGGATTGAACTGGAGACTGAACGAATTCCTTGCGCACGCGTCCCCCGATGCCGCCGATGACTCCATACGCCCGCTGAACGCGGCCTACGCAGATCAGCGCCTTGACGGGAAAAGATCCCGGAGAGTTGAAGAACTATGCAAAGCCAATGAAGGAAGGGGCGCCCCGCTGGACTGGATATCAATCCACACCTACCATGGTTCCAGGGCCGCGGCCGAAATGCTTATTGAGGCAAAAAGCACAGCGCTGGAAATCGATCCTGACTATTTTGCCGATCTATGGGTTAACAGCTATGAGTCCGCTCCCGAATGGGTTGTTCATCCCGACCCTAATGTCCAGGCCGTATATATGGGCAGCGGATATTATACAAGCTGGACCGCTGATTACGTTCGGCGTTTACTGCAGCAAGGGAGCATCGATAATAACTACGCTTTCGGGGAACTGATACACACCATACAACCCTGGCCTTTGCGTAACTTCAACGCGATCATTGCCGTTGTGCGGGAGATTCACACGAAAGACGGAACAGTCATGGTCCCCAAACCCATATTCAATTTCACCAACTTACTGACAACGATGACAGATGACTTCTGGGTTTTCCCCGAAAAGAACATGGGCGGCCATGTAATCTCGGGTTTCGCATCCCAGGTAGAGAACAACGAGCTGCGAGGTCTGTTCTATTCACACAACGAACGCGACATGCAATCGCGAACGGATACAGGTTTTGAAGTCACTCTTGAACTCCGCGAACTCGTTCACAAAGAGGCAAGCGTAACGGAATACCGCTTTGACAACACTCATAACTCCTACTATGAGCAGGCAGTTGAGTTTGCCGAAAGACCGGACAGCGCGCATAACCCTGCCGTCTTTACCGAGGAGGAGGTTGCCCAGGTCAGGCAACTTGCAAAATTGCGCCCCACAAACACGGTCACACACGAAATAGGCGAGGACGGGTCACTGGATTTGACGGTCACCGTAGGCGGCAATGGAATAAACTTCTTTGTTGTTGAGTTTGAGTGATACACTGCTTACCAGGTTTATTCCGGCAAAGGGAGCATTCACTTTTTATCAATCGGGAACGACTACAGACAAGAGGAACACAAAATGAAAAATACAACAGCAGCCTCCAGGATCTCCATCCTTTTGATATTCGCAATATTCATACTGCCCACCGCAACCAACGCCTCTGAAAAGGAAGTACTATCCACGCTGAAACAATGGCATGAGGGCTTGCTTGCCAAGGATGTAGACGCCGTCATGAGCATGGTCTCAGAGGACTTTGAAGGCGAGAGAGGAGAAGACAAGGCAAGCCATAGACATGACCTTGAACAATTGCTGGCCACAGATGTTCTCGACGATGCAAGGATCGACTTGGAATCGGCGGAAATTATTGTGGATAACGGCAAGGCAACGGCATTCCCAATACGTTTGGAACACGCAGACGAAAACCGGCGGGGACTGTATATCCGGCTCAAACTTGAGGATGAAGCGGATGGCTGGCGTATTGTATCCCTTGAAGGCGAACCGGAGCCGAAACCTGATCCGCACGAAATAAACATACGAGGCCATTATCACACCCATCTTCCGGTTGATTATTCACTGCGAGAAGATGCCGATCCTTATCCCGATCCTGATCCGGCCGGCGACGGGCAATACTGGTGGAAGGGCAATCTTCACACGCACACCTTGTGGAGTGACGGGGACCAGTTTCCGGAAGTAATCGTTCAGTGGTATGTCGAACACGGGTATCACTTTCTTGCCCTGTCAGACCATAACATCCTTTCCAAGGGGAAAAAGTGGATCAACCCCAACACCAACCGCCACATAGCCAGAGGCGGCAGGATGAGGGCCGTACAGCTTTACAGGGAACGTTTCGGTGATACATGGGTGGACATGCGCAGAGTGGATGAAACCATGCGAAAGCGCCTTTTGGATACTCCGGATTCACAAAATGGCGATACGTACCGGCATGTACCGCCAAAGGATGAGATGGAGATCGGCGATACACTCGTGCGTCTCAAGGCGCTTAACGAATTCCGACATCTTTTCGAACGGGCCGGTCAGTTCATATTGCTTCAGTCCGAGGAGATCACCGAGCGTGATCATTGGATTCACGTCAACGCAACCAATATCCGGGAGCTTATAAAACCGCAAACCGGGGAGACCGTTGAGGATACTATCCGTCTGAATATAGAGGCCGTACTGGAGCAAAGCCGTAAGACCGGACAGCCCATGATTCCTCACCTGAACCATCCCAATGCCGTGTGGGCGGTATCAGCAGAGGATATGGCGCCCGTGGAAAACCTGCACTTCTTCGAGGTCTATAACGGGCACCGCGGAACACGCAACTTCGGGAATGATAAACGGGTCGACCTGGACCGCATGTGGGACATAGTCCTTACACTGCGTCTCGCCGAGAAAGGTCTCGGTCCGGTGTACGGAATAGCCGCGGACGACGCGCACCACTATGAACACAGCGGAAGCGATGTGGCCCGCCCTGGACGCGGATGGGTGGTTGCACGATCACGATTTCTCACCCCGGAACACATCATAGGATCCCTCCAAAGGGGAGATTTCTATTCCAGCACAGGAATAACACTAAGCGAAATTGAGGCAACAGATGACCGGCTTAAAGTGACGGTTGATACCCGGAATGACAATAATGACTCGAAATACACCATACAATTCATCGGAACCCGTGAAGATTATGACTCTTCACGCGAATACCATGAGAATCGATTCGGCCAGACCATGAAAGGCGCAACCATGAAGTATTCAGATGAAATCGGTGAAGTGCTCAAGGAAGTTGAAGCGGACTCGGCGGAATATATCTTCCGTGGCGATGAAATCTATGTCCGTGCACGAGTGATCTCATCCGAACTCCACCCAAATCCATTTGCTGAAGGAGAGCGCAAGAAGGCGTGGATCCAGCCGGTGATACCCGGCAAAGGCCTGGTAAATGTCCATGTAGAATGAAAGCCGCAGAGCGCCCGGCCCCCGCGTTACCGTGAAGCGGCCCTGCCCTCATACTCATCCTTCAATCTGCAGAACTCCCTGACTATCGAGTCCATGACCTCACTGCTGTAAGGACGCAGCCCGCTTATGAGCAGCTTCTTTGAACCGGCTCCAACGGAGTTGCCCGCCGAATATACCCGGAATTCCAACCTTGCCGCAGCCCTCTTTCCGTTTATCTCCAGTTTGGAATCATGGAACTCCAAATCCGCATCTGCCACATCCAGACTATCAAGTTCGAAGCCCATACTGTCGTAAAACACCAGAGGCCGGCTCGGATTGAACATGACATCGTTGGCCTCCATCAGAGGCTTCAGGTAATGAGGAAAATTGAGCCCTGAAAAAGCCACATATCGCCGCGTGAAATGGTCGATCACCTTCGAGTCTTTCGTACATCCGCCGCTCTTTTCCGCCTCAAGGCAAATCTTTCCAGACGAATCCTCAACCACTATTTGCCCGCCTCCACGCTCATCAAAAACCAGCGGGACTCCGCCGCCTACCATGCTGTGGAACCGGAAAGACATTTTCCGGGAAAGACCGAACCGCTTCAGAACAAGCGCGAAAAGCAGATCGCCGGGAACACAGAAGCGGCGCGAGCCGGGATCATGAATTGGATTGAAATCCCCGGCTACCTCCTTGGCAAAGCGGCTTCCCTGCTCCTGGGAAACACATAGCCCCTTGTCAGTTTCATAAAAAAATTCTTCAAACAACATATATATTCCGTATCAAAGCAAGTGCCTATGAACAACATATTTCAGCCTGAAAACCGGCGGATACTTCATGCCTTGCATACAGCCAGATTAATAACACACCAGGTTACTCTGAATCGTTCACCGCATATCTGCAGAGCATCCTATATGATGTGTGCGGGTAATGGACACGACGCAGCACGTTATACCAACCGCTAGTACTTAAGGGTATATATTATCCTTGTATTATCTGAAAGATGTTGGGATAGTCGATGCATGAAAATTGGACGCCCAAAACTACGATTGGCGATGCGACCGGAACAGGCCGCCGAGGTCCGCCGGCTGTATCGAGTAACCAAAGATACGCGTGTGAAAGAACGGTGCCAGGCGGTGCTGTTGGCGCATGGCGGTCAGCACAGTTATCAGGAGATTTCCGAAGTGGTGGGGCGGTCGCGCTCTACGATTCAGCGTTGGATTGAGGCTTTTTGTGATGAGGGGCTGGCGAGTCTGGAAGTCCGCCAAGGGTTGGGTGGAGGAAAACCCTCTAAGATGCGGGATAGACGGATTCAGGCTGACTTGGAGA
>SLRP01000023.1 GCA_007130845.1 Kiritimatiellia bacterium
AGTTTCGCGCCAGATAGTTCCAGGCGTTGAATGCATCTACAGTGAAGTCCTCCAGGGCAAGGAGTCCGGGTTGATTTTCTGGTCATTCTCAAATGCCCGAAGAACTCATAGATTCATGGACTTCCGCCGTTTAAACTGTATTTGCTTCTTGCCGCCTGGCAGAAAGGAAGCTGTCACGGTTCTTGAATACAAGAGGGAATCTTCTCGCACATAACGCAAACTATAAAAGAGCCATCAGTGCCAAAGAAGAAAGGCCGAAAGGGGTGAATCAATAAGACCTGCAGGATCCTCTCAAAGAGCGTTCAGCGCGACTTGACTATGAGACCAAGAGCGGACATCATTTCGTGTGTATGAAGGCGCTATGCATGATTCTGGCAGTCTTTTCAATAGTAACCCTGCCGGCCACCGGCCAGGTCGACACACTCCCGTCCAATCACCCCGAATACGCACAGCAGATGCGTACACCTTTTTTCCTCTTCGCGGAAAACTTCAGGGATGTACGCGCAAGCTACGGTCGGTTCGAAGTCAGGACGGCCTCTGGTGAATACATTACTATTATACGCTGGGTTGATGGATTCCAAGCGCGGTTAAACGGCCGGATTTATGCAGAGTACCAGCCTTACATCATGTTGTCCGGTGAATTCATCTGGAGGGCCTCCTACGCGGACGGGCGAACTCGAACCATTCGCAGAGCGGATGCCAGGCAGTACCGTGACGCGGGGACAGGCTGGTTCACCAGGAATTGATCTACCGGATCGGCCGGAGAATCAATATCAGATGAGCATATCATCGGGGATGTCAATCTTGGGGATCGGCTTACCTGTTTCGAGGGCCTTCTTTACCTTCTCGTCGAATTCTTCGAAATCCTCAAAACGGCCAACATCAGGAAATTCGCCGAATTTCTCCATATAGGCTCGACAACGATCACCTTTGTTGGTTCGGTGATCCTTTGCCCTCCACGGCTTTTTCATTTCTGGACCCAGCGTCATTTAAGCCCTGTAATCTTGCGCATATGTGTCCACGTCCTCGGGAACGATTTCAATATTTTACTATACCCCATAAGGGACGCTTCGTAAAGATTGGAAAAGACCGTTCACCCCTGCGCGGTCTTGCGCAATTCGATCACCTTGCCACCGGTTTCGTCCGGCATTATGGACCAGTACTGAGCCGCCTCTTTTGCGGTTGCAAGACCTTTGTAGTGCGTCCTAATAACTGGTCCTGATGACCCCATTTGTTCAGCCAGCTTTCCAATTTCGTTATGCGTTGCCAGGTGAAATGTTGCATAGGTATGACGCAGCACATCGACTGGCCATAAATTAGACTCGATTTTTCGAGCATCCTCGATGATGGCTTCCCAGGTCAAACGTTTCTGCTTAATATCTGCACCCTTCATTCCAACGCGGCGACTTAACCGTGTACTCACATTCTTGTAACCCAGCACGACTATGGCTCCTAGCCGAGGGCGCCAGCGTGCCGCCGTCTGCATCGGTGGTGAAACCGCCCCTCTACTCCTTCGTTGTGTCGCAAGCCAGGCCAGTAAGTTCTCAGGAATGTCTACAAGGCGCGCCGTCCGAGTTTTTGAAGTCCCTGGAAGAACGCGAATGAATTGCTCGGATAAGTTGATATTACTCCAGTCCAGCCGTGCAACCTCATAAGGCCTAAGGCCGGCAAAAGCCATAATTGACAATGCCGGGAGCAAGTCTGCCTTTAGTTCTTTTGCTGCCTTTAAGAGCGTTTTCACTTGTCCGGCGGTCCAGTATGCCGGTGTTACTGATTCGACAGCGATAGGCTCAAGCTCTGCCAGAGGGTTGCGCATTGCAATACCGCGCTTCGTTGCAAAGGCATAAAGTGCATGAAATACACGCCGATAGTTATTTCTATTTCTGCCGGCCACCCCGCGCGCCTCCATCCACCTAGTGAAGTCTTCTGGGGTTATAGAGGCGGCCGCTCGATCACCGAAGTCGACGCAAAGTCTTTGCAACCTGCATCGAGAATCTTTGATTGTACATGGCCGGCGACCACGCGCCGCCATGGCTTCTAAATACATCTGCACAAGCGAAGCAAGGGCCACTCCGCCGTTATTCGGATGGTGATCCTTCCAGAAGGTTACAGCGTCTATAATCGAAGTGCGCCCCTCAATCAGTCGTAAAGCTTCCTTGGCAGACTCACGGTCAGCCGGCGTGATTGAGAAGGCATCTAATCCGCCCTGAACATATTCATTGTGAAGTTGATTAGCTTTTAATTTTGCAGCAGAAAGACTTCCAAATGTTTCACTATGAGATTGCCCTTTTCTTCGAAGCCTTATCAAATAATAACCTGGCCTAACCTCCCGGATCCGGATCCCGTGCACCACTGCTGCAGCGGTCTTCCCCTTCCTCCTCTTTCGCTTTTTTTTGCATATTGGGGAATATACGATTATTGGCAACAAATTGGCAACGAATTTAAAAAAAAAACGATATATTTAGTGTATTTCAGGGTAGTAACAGGTCTGCAAAACCTATTTTCGCCGGTTCGAATCCGGCCCGCGCCTCCAACCGGATCGGATCAACGGATCAACACCATTAACGTGGAGGCGTGTTATTTATCTCATGGCGCACATGACTTTGACCTGTAGTCTGTGATTTTCGAAATTTCTGAACCTAGGAGGCTCTGCTGGATGACCCTACAGGTATATCGAAGGTCAATGACACCCCTTTTGTTAACTCCTCCACTCCTATGAAGTCCGACATGGACATTTTTCCCATGTCTCCGAATAATATTTTGCGCACTTTGCAGGAATAACAGGATATAATTCTCTTACTGGCAACCGCTGGATTTCCCGGGATTCAGCGCCTTGGCCCTGCCCATGCTTTATAATTGCCTAATACCGCGAAAAAAAATATCCGTTTTTTTTTCGAAAGGGGCTTGTACGACTTTTTTGTCCTGTTATAAAGCCAAGTGTCGATAGAACTGGAGCTTCCGCCGGAAGAGGAACGTCATTACCGGCATGTTCCATTCAGAAAATATCGAATCACGAAACGATTGGAGAGCGAAAGCGTATGAATGTACCGAAAGACCGCCTGTACACAAAGACACATGAATGGATCCTTGTTGACGATGACATCGCCACTGTCGGAATCACCGACTTTGCGCAATCTCAGCTATCTGATGTCACTTTCGTTGAGCTGCCCTCAACAGAAGACCAGGTGGCGGCGCGCGATGAAGTCGCCGTAGTGGAATCAGTGAAGGCAGCGTCGGATGTGTACAGTCCGGTAACCGGCACAGTGCTGGATATAAACGAAAACCTTGTGGATCATCCTGAAATCATAAACGATGATCCGTACGGGGAGGGATGGATGTTCAAGATCAAACTGGCGGATCCGGAAGAGGTGGAATCCTTTCTTGATGCTGATGCTTATGAAAACTCGCTGCCTGCCGACTCCTGATCCCTGTCCATTGATCTACTCCATATGAATGCTGTGAAGGGATATGCGGTCTATTTTGATTCGTATGTGCCCTACGAGCGCGCGGTGTGTATCCAGGAACGCCTTGCCAGGGCGCGTTCCGAAGAGGAAATTCCCGATACAGTCCTTTTTCTGCAACACCCGCCGGTTGTCACCCTTGGACGGCGGGGCGCAACTGAAAACCTGCTCGTCTCTCCCGAAAACCTGGAGGAGAAAGGCATAGCCTTGTACAGGTCGTCCCGTGGAGGAGACATAACCTATCATGCGCCGGGCCAGTTGGTCATGTACCCGATAATTAAACTCGGGCGCGCCGGGGCGGATGCCCACGGCCACCTCTACAACCTGGAGGAAACCGCCATACGCACATGCGCCGATTACGGGGTTGAGGCCCGACGCGTCCCCCGCAAAAACGGAGCATGGACGGACTCGGGGAAAATAGCCGCCATCGGTTTTCATATTAAAAGATGGGTAACCATTCACGGGATGAGCTTCAATGTTGATCCTGATCTGGAAGGTTTTGAATTCATCATCCCATGCGGACTGCACGGCGACCCCGTCTGTTCCCTTGGAAGCATCAAGGGAAAGGATACCCCTTCCATTGAATCCGTGCGGGAAAGCATGAAGCGCCGATTCGAAGAGGTGTTCGAACGACGTCTGGATGCTCGCACCACTGATCAACTGCCGGACACCCTCCGCCGGATCTGGCCGGAGTAAACCGGGAAAAACGCATCACCATTCCATGGCGCCCAGTAAAGCGCATAATCCCGCCGACATAAGCATGAGGGCAAGGACACAAGGCCATATGTGGCGGTAAATCCTGGACAGGGAAGCAGTAAAATAGCCTTTTGTTAACACCAGGCATAAATGCACCGGCGAAAGCATCATGCCGGCAAAACCGAATCCGAACGCAAGCACCAGCGTGGACAACGGACTTAAACCCGCATCAGGATTCGCCATGAAACCGGCAATAAGCGGAAAAGCCGCTCCCGCAAACCCTATGGCTATGCCTGTAACCATGCCGGCCACGAACGGAAGCAGTGCAACCACCAGGACTAGGGGAATACCGCTGGCGATCATGTCAGACCCTGCCATCGGAAGCATGCCCGATGAATCAAGCATGGATTTAAAGATTATTATCCCTCCAAGCGTTAGAAGCACGTCAATAGTTCTGCTCTCAAACAGAACTTTGTAAAAAGCAGGCCTTGTGCCGGCTTTTCTGTCTGAAAGAATGAGGATCAGCCCTATCCCCAAGCCTATAAGCATCGAAAGCAGTTTTCGAGTTTGAATCTCGACTCCCGGAGTCCATTTATCAAGTAAGGCCGGCAGCGCAAGAGCACATATCAGCACAATAAACAAGGGAATGATCACGCGCACCAGTCGTCCCCTGGAGAGGCTTGCCCCTTCCTGCCTGCTTGCCAGAGCGTCCAGCTTGGGGCGCACCAGAAACACGTAACCGGTAGCGAATGCCAGCACACTGAACGGGATTTGTGCGGCCACGAACTGCCATGTTTCTATTTCAAATATTGACAACGTAACAATAACTACAGGGAAAAGAGGCCACCAGTATTCCCACGTGTGCCTGAACC
>SLRP01000051.1 GCA_007130845.1 Kiritimatiellia bacterium
AAGAACCACCTCTTCAGCCTGCATCCATATCTGGGATATCCAAGGTGTCATTTGATGAAATGGCCACATGCCCCAGTCGTAATTACGGGTATAATCATTATGGAAAGCGGAATACCGCCCTTCCATATCGACACCCCTGCCCACATTATAAAATGCCATAAAATCAAGCATCATCCTGCTCGATCTGGCCAATGTATCGACAAGATATGCATGCTCACTATCGCTATGGTATGGCCACGAGGGCTCGGCGCCCATGTCCTCAATCGGGCCGTCCCCGTCATCATGCAGCATCATTTCCCAATACCGCCTCATAGTATGAGCCAGATCCACCATACCCTCGTCCTGGTATCTTGGTTCATTCATGAACGGAAGGGTGATGCGCTGGTTGTACGCATTGACCCAGTTGGGTGTTTCTGATCTAGGATTAGACAGTTCCTGACTTGCTGACCGGCCCTCGCCATCGATATAGCGATAATCACCGTCATCTCTTTGATCCAGGACTATGGGGATCCAATCCGTTTCAGGAGGGGCGTATGAAAAGGGGAAAAGGAATCCTGGCCATTGCCTGCCAGTTGCATTGAAGTAGGCCATGCTCAGCTCGTCCTGGGAAAAGAAACGATGCCAGTTGTCCGTCACATCACTGACAAAGTTTGTTGCCTCACTGGAATTCTCAAAATCGAATCCTGAGCCAACGGGGGCCATCTCTTCAACGGACAATCCCGACCGTCGTTCCTGCTTCAATATCTTATTGGCATCGATCAGTCCGGATGTGTTGACAGCAAACCAAGCGTATTCCTTATCATATATCTCGTTATCCGCATCCGGCAATGGCTGCCAGTCACCCCATTCTTCACCGTCTTCCACCCACAGCGCTTCCGGTAGCCATTCCCGCAACACCTCGGAACTGAAAGCCCGTTCATCCCCATCCAGGGGAGCAAGATAGTCAAAGCGGGGGTATGGATCGTCTTCAACTTCCATTTCAATATCGGTGAGGGCCCTTGACAATGCGACATCAAGAAGGTGTTCGGCATTAACATTCGCGAGATATGCCCTTGCGACAAGGCGTTCGGTGCGCATACTGATGGCGAATGCCACGGCCATCAGCATTATGATGGCCAGAAACCCCAGAACGACAACGAGGGCTACACCCTGTTTTTCATGTGCATCATGCATCCGGTTCATCTGACTGTATCTCCCACACTTCACCGCCCAGCGAATGACAGATCTCTTATACATCCGACTTCCGTAATACAGTCCTTCCGGAATCAAAAAAATGCAAGTGAAATATGGAGCGCACAACCGTTTCGCGTTCCAGGTCCATGTATTGAATCTGAACCATTGAATATTCCCTGGATCCAGTCTGTCAGTAATTATCATGAATTCATCCTGGAATTGGAAGTTTGATGGACCGAATTTTCCACCCTTTGGATGAATATCGAAAACACGCCCCTCCCCCCAATAAAAGAACCGCCTTACGGCGGCCCTACGAACACGTTATAAAAGAGAGCAGCCTCCCGTTTGTAGGGTCGCCGTAAGGCGATAAGGTTCACACACACAATAATAGGAACCGCCTGACGGCGGCCCTACGAACACGTTATAAAAGAGATCAGCCCCCCGGTTTGTAGGGTCGCCGTAAGGCGATTGATTATACCCACCGGCACACTTAACAATCCCGACATCAAAGTCATGTGTGCCTAGAGATAAATAACACGTGCCCCAGTTAATGGTGTTGATCCGGCGTAGTCTGGCGGAGAGGGAGGGATTCGAACCCTCGAGACGCTCATCACGCCTACGCGAACTCCAATCGCGCGCATTCGTCCACTCTGCCACCTCTCCATGGAAAGGAGTGCATGCTACCAGCGAATGGATGTTTAGTCAAAGACAAGGATTTCTGGCTGTTTACGACGAGATATTTCGCGTAAACAAGCACGCGCCCGAACCGATTCAATCAGGCTCAATAGCACCGAACTGTTAAGTTGATTATAAACAGGATTAATGTATCATTTAATGAGGGCCATGCATGTAATAAAAAAAAGACAGGGTGATGGAGGGCGGACAGGTCTTTACAATGCTTGACTGGCAGCCCTGCCCTCGTGTACGTCTGTTCGAACGAATACCGGGGCGAAGCCGGTGGTGTTGTGCATACTCATTGACATTGCATATTTTTGATCGGATCCGTAATGAATAGGAATCTTAGAATATCCCGTCGATCCGGCTTCACGCTGGTTGAACTTCTGGTTGTCATTGCGATAATCGGACTGTTGATGGGTATTGCGGTAATGGGCCTTCAATCCATTGAGGCTCGCCGTGTGGACACCGCATTGCGCGACGTTCAAAGCAAACTTTCCCAGGCACGCCAGTGGGCCATCACCACCAGGCAGGACACTTGCCTTATAATTCCCGTAGGAGGACCCACCGACAGGGAGGACCGGCGATCCTACATGCTGGTATCCGGGAAAGGGAATACAATGACAAATCAGCTTTCCGACTGGAATTACCTGCCGGAAGGCGTGTTCTTTGATGACAGTTCAGGGCTTGAGGATTCCGTTTTCCATGCCGGCATGCAGCCGCTTACATTCAATTTCGAGCATGCATCCCCTATTCCGCCCGGAGCGCCAGTCCGATATTTTCGTTTCAACTCAAGGGGAGCAATGACTACCTCCGACTCCGATCTGCGTCTGTACGTCGCGGAAGGTTTCAGGGAAGAAGGCGGTTCCGTTACCCCGCGGGATCCGGATGAGCGCAATGTGATAAGGGTGCGGCGTCTTACCGGATTGGCTGAAATACATCAATACCATCAGAATTGAACAGGCAGTCTGCTTAATGAAAAAAAACAGGAATAAAGCCGGGTTTTCGATGATTGAAGTGGCGCTTGCGCTACTGGTCATAGCGATTGGCATGGTATCTCTGCTTGGATTGTTCACAACAGGGCTGGCTGGAGCGCAACGCGCAGACAGTGAGACACAGGCGTCATTTTTTGCGCAAACGGTGTTCAACAACGCCAAATGGGAGCTGAGAAGGGATTGGGAAGCCGACTTCATTGAACTTGGGGATGACGCCAATATCTGGCAGAGCGAAGGCGGCGGCCCGGCTAGAATAACTTTCGGAGATCGGGGAAAAGTGGCATTCCTCCAGGATATCAATGGAGATACTGTTGAGACCTGGTACAACTATGATATTCGCAGGGAAAACTCTCCCGACTTTGACAGTGACATGCACACCATAATTAGAATGCGAGTCTGGCCAGGAGAGTTTCCGGACACATCGCCGGACAAGGCAATTTATTTCTATACTGAATTTTACCGTATGGACTGATTATGAAGGATCAACCCAACCATATGCGTACCTGCAAAAGCGGTTTTACCTTGATCGAACTATTGGCGGCCATGGCCATACTTGTCGTTCTGGTTTTCATGGTGGGAAACCTTTTCACACACAGCACCGCTATATGGGAACAGGGAATGCGACGGGCGGATATCAATACGGCAGGAAGGGCGGCCCTGGACTTCATGCATAGAGAGATTTCCACGGCCCTTCTGACCGATGACATTCCAATGCACATAACATGGAATCCGGCTGATACCGAAAGAGGGAATGATATTTACTTTGTGACCTCTGCAGGGCAATCCGGGGTAAATAACCGGTCAATTTCCGAAATCCGTTACTCTGTAGACAGGGTTCTTGGTCTTGACGGCGAACTGGGACCTTACTCCGTGTTCCGTTCCAGCGTGTCCGATATGGATTGGATGACCGTTCTAAGGCCGGATGTCAGCACATGGTGGAATTCAGATGCATGGACGGGCACCCTTGAACAAATGGAAGATGCCGGCTGGGCCGCGCCCATAATCGACAACGTATATTCACTGGAATTCGAACACTGGTATTTGAACGAGGATGACACTCTTGAACCCTTTGACCTGCCATTCGACTCCAGAAACCATCCAAAGCCAAAGGCAATCATAATTGAAATTACATTGAAACTGATTGACAGGCGGACCGCTGACCGATGGATGCAAACTGAGCAGCGCCCTGATCAACGGGATATATACACATTCAACACCCAGGTATATATACGAAACATCGACCGCCCCAGATGACGGCATCTCATGACCGCATGGCGTGGACGCAGTGTCCGACGCCGTTTACTTCAGGATGTTTAAGCGGACTTGAAACCTGATTACAGAAACAATGCAGGAAGGGAATTGTTCCAACATACATGAAACGTATTTGGGCACCATGGCGAATAGAGTATATTCTGCAGTCCAAGAAAGAAGGCTGCTTCCTCTGCGATATTGTTGATGATGACCGTGACCGTAATAATCTCCTGCTCAAACGGCATGAGCACGTATACCTGCTCATGAACCGGTATCCCTACAATAACGGGCATCTGATGGTCGCGCCATATCGTCACATCTCGACTCTCGAAGACCTTGACCCGGACGAATCAGACGAGTTGATGAAAGTGACTCGCGAGGCGGTACGCACATTAAAGAAATCCATAAGGGCGGACGGATTCAATATAGGAATGAACTTGGGGAAAGTAGCGGGAGCCGGACTGGAAGACCATCTGCATATGCATATTGTGCCGCGCTGGAATGGCGACACTAACTTCATGCCGGTTACAGGCGAAACGAAGGTCATGCCCCAGGATTTGTGCGAACTCTGGGATCAGTTGCATCCTGCATTCAATGCCTGAATATGATGATGCATGGATGAATGCACCGTGAAATCATCCCAAAGGCTCAACTTGCTTGACGACTGGAATGTTTCGACTGAAAGAGCGGTTGAGATTCAAAGGGAACATGCATCCAGGATTCTGATAACACCCATTTCACAACCGGTACGATATGTTGCCGGCCTGGATGTTTCACTTTGCCGCGATTCAGACAGAGGATGGGCCGCGGCCGTTCTATGGGACATCAAACTCGGGGAAGCCGGGGAAATACATGTTTTAAGACAAAAGATGAAGTTTCCATATGTTCCGGGACTTCTCTCATTCAGGGAG
>SLRP01000071.1 GCA_007130845.1 Kiritimatiellia bacterium
ATTTTTCTGCTGAAGGAGGTTGTCTCATTTCTGCAAGCATATATTTTCACAATTTTATCAGCGATTTTCATTTCCCAGACCGTACATCCCGAACATTAGAACGCTCAAAAAATGGTTTCATCTTGCCTGCAAACCGGATGCCGTGTTAAGGGAAAGCTCTATTGAGAGAGAAGGAACAACAACCTAAACAAGAATCAGAAAGGAAAAATAATGGAAGAAGCTACAGCCATTGTAATTGCAACCTTTTCGGCTGCGCTTGTTACCCTTGGTGCGGCATGGGGCATAAGCAAGATAGGCGCGGCTGCCATGGATGGAATGGCACGTCAACCTGAAGCGGCTCCGAAGATCCAGACAGGCATGCTGATTGCAGCCGCCCTCATCGAAGGTGTCGCGCTGTTTTCAGCAGTCATCTGTCTTCTGGCAGTGATACTCTAACAACCGCATGAAGCGTATATGCATTTCCTCCGAATAACGGAATGGATTCCGGGTGATCCTTTCAGCGCCGGAATCATGCGGATCCCGTGGGGCATAATTGATGTCGCCCCTGAGATGACCCTGTGGACGATGGTGACTTTTATCCTCGTCCTGGTACTTCTGTATAAATTCGCGTGGAAGCCGATTCTTTCCGGTTTGGATAAACGGGAGGATTTTCTGCGGGAATCCGTGGCCAACGCCGAAAAGCTCCGTGAAGAAATGGAGAATCTCGAGCAGACACGGCAGCGTACGCTTTCCGAGGTGGAAGAGGAAGCCAAGAATACACTTGCAAAGGCCCGCAAAGCCGCCAACGAGGCGGCCAGGGTCATCGAACACAAGGCCCGCGAGGAGGGCCAGATTCACCTGGAAAACGCACGGCGCGAAATAAAAACGGAACGGGAGAAGGCGGTGGCACGGCTAAAGCGCGAAAGTGCGGAAACCGCGGTGGCTCTGGCCGCAAAAATCATTGACGAGGAGCTCGACGAGGATAGGAGCCGCGCTTTGACCGATAAACTTATCAAGGAACTCTGACAAAATATGTCTTCAACTCGGATCGCTGAAAGATACGCACGTGCATTCTTTGAACTTGCCAGGGATAATGATGAAGTCGATAAGGTTATCTCTGATGTATCCGCTATCAGAACGCTGACAATGAAATCACGTGATTTTCATGAGTTTCTGATAAATCCGGGCATCAAGCAAGACACCCGCATACACCTTATCGGAGAGCTGTTCGAAAGCCGGATCTCCCCATTGAGCCATCGTTTTTTACTTTTCCTTGCAAGGAAAAAGCGCTTGGCTCATCTGAATGAGATCTGCTTAAGGTTGGAGGGGTTGTATGACTTACATAAAGGGATCTTGAAAGTTCAAATTGACAGCGCAGAAGAGCTGTCAATTGATCAGAGACAAGCATTTATTCTGCGTTTCCAGCGTAAATTCCATAAGGCCATTCAGCCCAACGTGCGCATTAAACCCGACCTGATAGCCGGATTCACGGTGCGAGCGGGTGATACAATATATGACTGCAGTGTGGCTGGAATGCTGGAAACATTCAAAAAGAACATAATTAAAGCATAAAATCAGGACAAGTTATGGCCATTGATCTAAAACCCGAAGAAGTATCCGCTATTTTGAAAAAGCAGCTCGCTGATTTTCGCTTACACACTGAAATCTACGAGGTAGGCACGGTCATCAGTGTCGGTGACGGTATAGCAAGAGTACATGGATTATCCAAAGTAATGGCCGGAGAGCTTGTGGAGTTCTCCGGCGGTTTGATGGGCATGGCCTTGAATCTGGAGGAGGAAAATGTCGGTATAGCCGTCTTCGGGGACGAGAAAATGGTGCGCGAAGGCGACGAGGTGAAACGAACGGACACCATAGCCTCAGTCCCTACCGGCGAAGCCCTTATCGGAAGAATCGTGGATGCGCTGGGAAATCCGATCGACGGCGGCGCACCAATCTCCCGGGACGAGCTCCTACAGATCGAAACCAAGGCTCCGGGAATTATTGACCGCCAGGATGTGAAGGAACCGCTTCAAACCGGCATCAAAGTAATCGATGCGCTGACCCCTATTGGACGTGGACAGCGCGAATTGATAATCGGCGATCGTAAAACAGGTAAGACCTCCATCGCAATCGACACAATCATCAATCAGCGGGGCGAGAATGTATACTGTTTCTATGTTGCCATAGGGCAGAAGCGGTCGACAGTTGTCAAGGTTCACGAAACCCTGAAACAACACGGCGCCATGGAATACACAACAATAATTGCGGCAACCGCGTCCGACCCGGCGCCAATGCAGTTCCTCGCTCCCTATTCGGGTTGCGCAATGGCTGAACATTATCGTGATTCCGGTCGCCATGCCCTTATAATCTATGATGACCTTACGAAACAGGCGCAGGCATACCGTCAGTTGTCACTTCTGCTGAGGCGCCCGCCGGGCCGGGAAGCATTCCCTGGAGATATTTTCTATCTACACAGCAGATTGCTTGAGAGGGCCGCTAAAATGAGCGACAAGAAGGGTGCCGGCAGCCTGACCGCTCTTCCTGTCATAGAAACGCAGGCCAATGATGTGTCCGCTTATATACCTACAAATGTCATCTCCATAACGGATGGCCAGATTTTCCTTGAGTCGAATCTCTTTCACGCTGGACAGCGCCCGGCTATCAACGCCGGGTTGTCCGTGTCACGAGTAGGTGGGGACGCGCAAATCAAGGCGATGAAGAAGACGGCCGGCTCCCTGCGGCTGGATCTCGCTCAATATCGCGAATTAGCGGCGTTCTCCCAGTTCGCGTCAGATCTGGATGCCGCAACGAGACGGCAGCTTGACCGGGGTGCCCGTCTGATGGAAATCATGAAACAGGGCGTAAACGACCCGTTGGATGTGGCCAAACAGGTGTTCATAATCTACGCGGGAGTTAACGGGCATCTCGATGATATTTCTATTGAACGCGTTCCAGAATTCCAAGCCAGATTGAATGAGGCGCTGGATTCCGAGTATATCGACGCTGTCAGGCTTTTGAACAAGGAAAAAGAGCTTACGGAAGAAGTTAAAAATGCGATTGATGAGGCATTGGTTTCCTTCAAACAGAATTTCGCGAAGGAGACGGAAGAAACACCCGGATCATCAACCGCTTCATCTTGATGTACACGGCCCTTGAGGACCAGGAAACAAGACGGCTTCAATCCGAAAACGAGCCCGGCTGAATTAAGTCATGGCCAGTATAAAAGAATATAATGTCAAGCTGGCGAGCCTGAAAAATACGCGGAAAATGACCAAGACCATGAAAATGGTTTCGGCCAGCAAGCTTCAGCGTGCATTATCAGCTCAACGCAATGCCAGATTGTATGCCACTAAACTTGGGGAACTCGTGTCCCGGTTGTCGGCATCCGTGGATGCCTCGTCTCATCCCCTGTTGACCCGGCATGATCCGTGCAGCAACGCCCTCGTTCTCATGTTTACATCGGACAAGGGACTGTGCGGAGGATTCAACAACAATCTCGCGAAGACAACAAGCACGTGGATTGATGACAATCGGCAGAATTTTGACAATATTCACATGAGTTTCTGCGGACGCCGCGGATATATGTTTTTCAAGAGCCGGGCGGAGGTACGAACCCATTACGAGGATATCACCCAGAGGCCGACTTTCGCGGACGCAGCTCATCTAGGCGAAGAAATGGAAAAACTGTTCACGGAGGGGGAATATGACGAAATATATCTTGCATATAACATATTTCACAGCCCTTTGAGCCAGAAACCGAATATTGAGAAACTTCTGCCGATAGAACCCCAGGAAGTTATCACCGAGGAAGAAACGCCCTTCTCTCTTGAATATATTTTCGAACCGGAACAGGAAGAGCTTCTAACATTCCTTCTTCCGCGTATCATGTATTTCAAGTTGTATTTCACACTCCTTGAAAATGCCGCCGGAGAGCATGGGGCCCGCATGACCGCCATGGACAGCGCCACAACAAATGCGGACAAACTTGTGGATAAATACACACTTCTACGCAACCGGGCCAGGCAGGCCGAGATTACAACGGAGCTTACGGAAATCATTTCAGGAGCTGAAGCCTTGTAACAAGACATGGCTATCAATAATAAGCATATTCAACACGGAGCTAGATATATGTCGACAGAAACAAAAGAAGCCACCGGCCGTATTATTCAGGTAACCGGAGCGGTTGTGGATGTAAATTTCCCGGAAGGGGCCCTTCCCCACATCTATAATGCCCTCAGGGTTACAAATCCCTCAATCAGTAAGGATGACTGGAACTTGACACTCGAAGTCGCTCAGCATCTTGGTGACAACACGGTCCGTACCATCGCAATGGACGGAACCGACGGACTTGTTCGTGGAATGGAGGTTCTCGATACAGGGGAGATGATAACAACCCCGGTAGGCGAAGCGACACTTGGACGGGTATTGAACCTTCTGGGAGACCCGATCGACGAGGCCGGGCCGATCACTTCGGATATACGCGCCCCTATTCATCGCCCTGCCCCCCAGTTTGAAGACCAGGATGTCACGGATACGATACTGGGAACCGGAATCAAAGTAATAGACCTGCTGGCCCCATACAAAAAAGGAGGGAAAATCGGTTTGTTCGGAGGTGCAGGCGTAGGCAAAACGGTTCTGATCCAGGAATTGATTCACAATATAGCCACGGAACACGGGGGATATTCGGTTTTCGCGGGAGTAGGAGAACGCACACGCGAAGGCACCGCTCTTTACAAGGAAATGAGCGAGTCAGGAGTGATTGACAAGACGGCGCTGATATTCGGACAGATGAACGAGCCGCCCGGAGCGCGGGCAAGGGTTGCCCTATCCGCCCTAACGATAGCAGAGCACTTTCGTGATGAAATGCGTCAGGATGTGCTTTTATTCATAGACAATATATTCCGCTTCACACAGGCCGGTTCTGAAGTATCCGCTCTGCTGGGCAGGATTCCATCCGCTGTCGGATATCAACCAACGCTGGGCACCGATATGGGAGCGCTGCAGGAAAGAATAACCTCCACCAAGTCAGGCTCAATCACATCCATTCAGGCCATATATGTACCAGCGGACGATTATACTGATCCGGCTCCTGCCGCCACATTCGCACACCTTGACGCCACGACGGAATTGTCACGCCCCATAGCTGAGCTGGGCATTTATCCCGCGGTGGACCCTCTCTCTTCCACATCCACGATACTGGCCCCTGAAATCGTGGGAGAGGAACATTACAGGGTTGCACGCGGAGTTCAGGAAATTCTTCAACGTTACAAGGAGCTGCAGGACATAATAGCCATTCTCGGCATGGATGAGCTTTCAGAGGAAGATCGTGTAACAGTGGCAAGAGCCAGAAAGGTTCAGCGCTTTCTATCGCAACCATTCAATGTAGCCGAGCAGTTTACAGGCAAGAAGGGCATCTATGTGGAATTAGGGGATACCATACGATCCTTTGCCGAGGTACTGGACGGAAAGCATGACGATGTCCCTGAGCAGGCCTTCTACATGGTGGGGCATATAGATCATGTTCTTGAAAAGGCGCGGGAAAACTCCGGATAATCCACCATGTCTAAAAACTATTCATTATCCATTATCACCCCCATGGGAGAAGTGTTAAGCAGGCCTGTCGAATCACTGATTGCGCCAGGCCAATACGGCCGGATAGGGGTAATGGCAAATCACGCCCCCATGATTGTCGCTTTGCGTATAGGAATTCTTGCTGTCCGCCATGACGACACTTGGAGTTATTTCGCAATCGGAGAGGGAGTACTGGAAGTAAGCCCTGACGAGGTCCTCATCCTGGCGGATGAAGCCGTTCCAGCCAAAAACGAGCAGGAAGCAAGAGATAAGGAAAGGGAGCTCGTTGAAGCGTATTAGAATTTGATGATCACAAGCATGAAAAAACGGTGGGGACTGGAAAGCACCCGGCGATTCTGGGTCATAATGCTTGTATTTGCGCTTACCGGATCAGGCATCCTTCTGGTTAAAAGGCCCGTATTCAATGTCCTGGGCCTGACGGATGAAACCGCCATGTGGATCAAAATCCCTTTGATAATACTTTTTTATCAAACTCTCCTGCTAATGGTAGGTGCAATATTCGGGGAATTTCATTTTTTTTGGGAAAAGGAAAAAAGGCTTTTCCGCTTACTGGCGCGGCCATTTGGGTTTAGGCAAAATCAATCGTCCCCGTGACCATGTATATTTATGATCCCGGCGGCTGTATATTGGGCAGGGATCCCTCCAGATCTTCACGCATGAATTCATACCTTTCGGGAAGACACAATTTCTCCCCCAACGAATCCTCCGCCTCATCCACAGTGAAACCCGGACCGGAAGTGGCAATCTCAAATAACGTTCCTCCGGGTTCGCGGAAATAAATTGATTTAAAATATGTCCTATCAATAACAGCGCTGACATCTACACCGGTTTTTACAAGACGGTCACGGATTCTGCTCTGAGCATGTTCATCCTCCACGCGGAAGGCAACGTGATGAACAACCCCTGTCCCGTTCCTTCCATCATGAATAGCATGAGGGGTTTCAACATCGACATATGAAGAAATCATGTCATCCGTGACAGCATATCTGGCACGATAACCCTCTTTATTTTTCAACTTAAACCCGAGAGAATCTTCCAGAAACTTTTCTGTGGAATCATCGCCCCTTGCTGCAAGCATTACGCAGTTTATACCACGTATGGCAACACCGGATTCAACCGCTCGTGTTTCCCATGGAGTAAATTGATCCTGCGGCCCGGCATTACCCGTTAATTCAAGCCTGATACCGGTCGGGTCCCTGAAAGAAATAAACGTCTCATCAAATCTTGCGGCAGGACCGTTAACATCAACACCAATAGAGATAAGACGATCCTTCCAGAAACCAAGAGCATCCGCTGGCACGGAAAAGGCAATAGTGTTTGCATTCCCGGCTCCTGACCTTCCATGAGGAGCATCCAGCCAGGCGAAAAATGTGATCACTGAGCCCGGAGTACCGACCGCATCACCGTAATAAAGGTGATATGTGCCGGGATCGTCGAAATTGACCGTTTTCTTTATGAAGCGTAAACCCAGAACCCCGGAATAAAACTCCACGTTATCCTGTGGATCACCGCAAATCGCTGTTACATGATGGAAATCAGATATAATTTCAGCCATGTGTTTACCTATGCATCGTGTTTAAGCCTGGATATCCATGTCCTGGCTTGTTGAAGATCTTCATCGGTAATTTCATGCCCGACAGGCAAAATCTCATGCCTAACCCTGCCGCCTGACGATTCCAGTGTTTCCGCCAAAGCCACAGCCTGACTCATGGGCACCGTTTCATCGTCCTCCCCACTGAGGATAAGTACATGCCTTCCATGCAGGGCAATGCATCCTTCAACGGAATAAGGCAGCATTGGGCGGAACAGAATGCCGCCGGCTATGAGACCGGGATGCCTGAGCAGTATGCTGGCGGCAATGTTGGCACCGTTGGAGTAACCTACGGCAAGAGCTTTAGAAAGGTTGAACCCGTATTTACGCGCAGCTTGCCCGAGAAATTCGGCCATTTCATCCGTTCTGAAAAGAAGATCTTCCATGTCAAACACGCCCTTCTCGAGCCTCCTGAAAAAACGGGGGCTGCTGCCTTCCATCACACTTCCCCTTGGAGCAAGTACCGGGCTGCGGGGTGATAACTGCGATGCCATATAAATGAGGTCGTTTTCATCGCCGCCCGTACCATGAAACAGTATCAGGGGATATGCCTCATGACCCTCATTTCCTGCAAAGAATTTATGAACATGGTTGAGATCGGTTTCCATATATGACCATAGTACATCTAATCAGGGGCACAGTATAGACTGTATAAAGCAAAATAACGGATGACTGGAAATCATTTTCAAAATATCTTGAAATTGCACCGATTAATTGTAGAGATTTTGGATAATGAACCTCTATAAAGAAGGCACTTTTACAACTGCATGATAACTGGCTGGAAGACATCTTGAACATCAAGTATTTCATTAATTTTATTCCCCTTGCCATCTTAGCGGTATTTGGATGTACAACCGTTGCAATACCTTCAGATATCTCATGGGAGGACGCGATTGAAGTTGCATCCGGAGACGCGTTCAGAGGTCCATGGCGGATGAATGATTCCCAGTTTCATTTTGTGGATGACCCGACAGTATCAATTACAGATGACGGAATAATCGCTGTAGCATGGGCGGATCTTGAAAACCGGGACATCGTGTTGCAAATCTACGAATCTGACGGAACCAGACGATTCTCTGAACCAGTGAATATTTCCAAAAGCCCTGATGTATTTTCGTGGCTGCCAATAATTGTTATTTCCGGTGACAACGCCTCCAACATCAGTATTTTGTGGCAGGAAATTGTATTTTCAGGTGGATCTCACGGCGGTGAAATATTTTTCGCGCGATCCTCCGACGGCGGCAGCAGTTTCCGGGACCCCGTAAATCTCTCCAATACAATAGCAGGGGCAGGTAAAGGCCGACTTACCACACACCGTTGGGACAACGGCAGTCTCGACTTGGTTGAGGATAATAACGGCGGTTTGTATGCCGCATGGACTGAATATGAGGGTGCTTTGTTGTTCAGCAGGTCGGATGACTCCAACGGAACATTTTCAAAACCAATACATATTGCAGGAGGCAACGGAGAGTTGCCGACAAGGGGCCCTTCAATCGACGTGGGAGCTGACGGCTCTGTTTATATGGCATGGTCCGTGGGGGAGGATGAATCATCCGATATATATTTCACATACTCCAACAACAACGGCAGGACATTTGAAAAACCTCAAGTCGTTTACAACACGGACGGCCACTCGGATGCACCGCAAATCGCCATAGACAGCAAAAGATCCATTCATATTGTCTTCGGAGAAAGTCCCCACGGGATGTTTAGTTCATACGATGTGCTATATACAAGCCGCAATGCGGATGATGAATATTTCGATTCTCCCCGGGTTATCTCTGGCAATGGCGTCAATGACATCAGTGGCGCGAATTATCCCGAGATATCCACGGATTCCGCCGGGAACCTGTATGTCATGTGGGAGATCTTTCCACGGGATGCCAGACGATCACGCGGGCTTGGCCTGACTGTTTCAGACGACGGAGGCCGCACCTTCTCCCCTGCTGCCGTTGTTCCAGGAAGCATGGATCCGGATGGCGGGTTCAATGGCAGTCAGCAGGGTTTGCTCATGCGAAAAATGGCGGTCAACGGATCCGGCCTTATTGCCATAGTTAACAGTACATTCAGGCAAAACGAAGTAAGCCATATCAGGCTGATCAATGGGCAATCAAACTTGATTCACCGGTAAACCGAACTGCTCAAACCCTGAACACCAGCCTGTTCCGGATATTTTCACACTGCGGACACCATTGATTAACGCCCTTGGACGGAAATGTCTGATCCCATTAAATCCATACAGCCGGATTGATTTTATGCCTGACGAGAAATAGCCGATACGGAAAATGCGAGTGCACCTTCCAACCCGGAGGTATAATCCCGGATAACTCATTTCTGGTAAAGCTGCGGCGTATGGATATAAGTCCATCTTCATAATTAAATGAATTACGTGAGAAGGGAACAGCCATAACTCGAAACGTCAAATAGGCGATTACATCCCGTTCGATATCATTGAAAAGAACCAGGCTGCCGGCCAATTGATCAGACTCGCTTAAAACCTTGTTCAAATCCGCAGGCAGAAGATGGTGCATGAGATGGTTTGAAATGACTATGTCGTATTGCTCCCCAGCCTTCACAAGATCGCCCGTGGAAGCGGAAAGAAATCTGATATGTTCCTTATACCACTGCCCGGCGGCGAATTGAATTGCTCTATTATCCGGATCAATTGCCGTGATACGTGCTTCAATATTGTCGCGCCCGGCCCAGCGTTTAAGGAGAACCGGCACATCCCCTCCCCCGCACCCCACATCCAGAATGGTCGTAGGACGCTCAAGACTCCTCATTACAGGCAGCAGATACCGCTTATAAGCCATGCGCCACCGTGACAACAATCTGTTCGACCATGCAAAGTTCCGGTATGTGTTCTTCAGCAGACCGGGATCGCAGTCTGGATCATCCATGTACTCAACCAGGCCAGTCCTTCGTTCTTGAAGCGATGGCATTAATGAAAAGAGAAGGGATTTTTTCGACATTTGATCCAGTTGCTCTTTAATTAATTCAGGAAACGCAACCTCGCACATCGAGTATGGACTCTATGCGCTGATTGATGAAAAAATCACCCATCCCCGGGCTCAGGCGGTTGTACAATACAGTCAAGCAGCTTTGAGACTATTTTTACCTTGTCGGATGGAACCCAGAGAGAGGCACCCGGCATGATACTGACCAGCATACCTCCCGCATCCTCATTCTTCACTATATGCGGTATTCCGTATTGATCCAGAGCGTTGCCGACCGTTTCGGCCTCAAGGCGTGTGTTGAAAGAGGCTATTTTAACGAAATCCATGATTCTAACGCATACCTTATCTCGATTTGAGGTCTTCTGCAAATCTCCGCGCAAATAAAGGCAACTCGTGATCCCTGGCTCCCATGAACAGGACAACGTCCCCGGCCTCTACTGTCTTCTTCAATATCCCGTCGAGTCTTTCATATCCTTCAACATACTCGGCGGCAATGGAATTATCTCTTAATCGTTCCGCGTACTCCCGCGATGTGATCAGTCTATTCACGCTGCCTCCCGCATAATAAACATCAAGTATGTAAAACATGTCACGACTCTGCATGCATTCCCGGAATGTCATAACGAGGTCATCAGCCATTTGCGCAAAAGGCCCGTATCCATGCGGACGCCATACCCCCAGAACGCGTTTTCCCATTGCGCTGGCGGCATTCCAGGCCGCCTTGATTTTGGCGGGGTTATGCGCGTAATCATCTATTACAGTTATATCCCTGCTGCTTTCTAAAACCTGTAAACGGCGTTCAATTCCATGAAACTGCGACAGGGCCCAGCCGACTTCTTTCTGCGAATAGCCAAGACGCATGCATAGCGCAACTGCTAGCAATGCATTCTCAGCATTGTGGCGGCCGGGCAGAGGAGACTTCATATCCTCACCATGGATCTGGAAATACCATTCCGAATCCCTTGAATAAACATTGCATTCAACTTCTATAAACCTGTTTCCTGGAAGGGATCCGAAGTGGCTCCTCAGCATGGAGGCTACTTCAGCCGTAGAGATAATCCCTATCTTTACATTCCGTGCAAAATCCAGGAATAGATCCATGGAGTCTTCCATGCTGAAATGATCCGCCGATATATTGGTAATGACGGCCCAGTCCGGTCGGAATGACATCAATGATCTATCACTCTCATCCGCCTCGACAACCCAGAAATCGTCGCGTCCGTCATGTACACTGCCCAGTCCGGTGTCAGTCACCCAATTCAATACCGGACCGCCATTTACAATTGTAGGGTTTGCGCCAAGAAAAGTTAAAACCCAACCGGCCATTCCTGTAACCGTGGTTTTACCGGAGGTCCCTGTAACAGCTACACATTCGGAATCACCCACCAACTCAGCCAGCATTTCTGCGCGTCGAAGTATCGGGCACCCGATTTTACGAGCCGCAGCTAAATCCTGGTTGTCCTCCTCTATCGCCGTGCTGACAATCAATGCGGTCGTATCCGAAGTAATCCCTGAGCCGTTCTGAGAATGCAGCCGGACTCCCAGGCGCTGTAATTTAGTCAAGGACGGAGTCTCAAAGCCCTCGTCATGGGCGCGATCCGAGCCGGTAACCGTGTTCCCTTTGGCCAGAAGCGCTGCTGCAAGGGCGCTCATGCCGACTCCGCCAATACCAGTCATGTGAAATGATGAAGGACTTTTAAATGACAATAACTTCACGCCCCTCGAAGATTGAAGGTTGATCAAGGTTCTGGAAGAAACATTCCTTCACGTGTCCATATACCCGTTATTGTCACGCTGTCTCTTCCTGTCCTGTATTCTCATACACCTGATTGATTGCCGCATCTGCAATTAATCCCCCGCCCTCTTCCACCACCATTCGCGGACTACAAATTTCCCCACGGAACAAGCCGCCGGACTTTATTATTACAACCCCGGTCGTTGTAATTCTGGCCCTGAGCGCGCCGTGGATTTCCACATTGCGAAACTCGGATTTTCTTCTAAGCGTTATCCGTGAATCAACGGGAACGCACAAGTCTCTCGCATTGATGTTTTTTTCGGAAAAAGACGCCTTGGGGCCGATCTCTAGCTTACCGTTCACCTGAATCAAACCGGATTTCGCCGTGCCATCAAGTATCAACTCACCGGCAATCAACGTGGCCGATTCCAAGGATGCGTCTGGAGTCAAATGAATCTTTCCAGCCGTGGTCACGTCCTCGGTTATAGCACCCGAAATTACATGGTCAGTGCGATCCAGCCGCTTTCTGCATTTAGGGCAGAACGTGTAGTCAGCTCGACCTGTTACCTTGAACTCAAACCCGCAATCGTAGCAAATGATTTCAAAACGGGTAGGCATGACCGTATGGCTGATGCCTTTGCCTGAACCCCGGGAGGCCTTTCCGGAGTCGGACTTCCCGGCGTCGGCAGGTTGCGGCATCTCGGATACCTCGTCGGCTGTCTTGGGATCACGCCGCTGTATTGCCTTCAATGTCGTGAAGCCGTCAACTATCTTGGTTTTACCCCTGCCAGGCAAGTCAGCCTCCCGATCTGCTCACTGAATCAGATCCGCCGGCTCGTTTATCGCGAACATCAAGTATTATTTCTTCGCGAATAAGCCGCCCTTGGGCTCTTCCGCCTTTGAATCGCTCTGTCCTTGCCCTTTGGGCTCGGATTTCGGTTCCGGTTTGGGTTCTGTCGATACGGCGCCGGAACTTCCGGATGGGTTGACTTCGGATTTTCCAACAAAGGTAACTCCGTCTTCCACGGCAAGACGTTTAGCCCTTATATCCCCTGTCACCCGGGCAGATGATTTCATTTCAATACGGTCCTTGGCGGACACATTGCCATTAACGGTTCCGGAAACGGTTACTGAGTTTACATTCAAGTTTCCCTTTATTGTCGCACCCTTGCCAATATTTACATCCCCGTCAGCCTGAAGATCACCGTTAAGCTTGCCATTCAACTGAATTGATCCGGATGTCTTGATAGTTCCGGTAATTTCGACTTCTCCGGCAATTGTTGTTTGATCCACTGCTGTAGAATCACTCATGATTAATCCTTTCTATTTGCGGAATTCAGGTTGCATTATTTAACAGCACTTAGACAGATTGGCAGATTGATCTGCATGGTGACAAGACAAAGATTAATGAAAGGACGGTAATAACCCGGAGATACTTCATACTCCAGGCATGTAAAATAATTCATTTCACACAGTACAGGCACCGGTCCTCGCCATGCGAAATCGAGTCCGTTGACACCATATAATGTATATATTGATGGAGTCCGACACTTCGATCCTGCTGCGTCGCACCTCCATAACTCCTTCATTTTCAATATTGAGCCCGGTTCGGGAATGCCTCTCGTTGACAAGCATTCAACTAGAATCTAATCTCTTACGAGTTTGATTAGATTCCAATTCCTCATCGATCCAGGGAGAAGATAATGAACCGTTTTGATTTTGCATTGCGAGATATGCCCCTTTCGGGTGGTGGGATTTGTTCATACCACAGCCTTTCAGCCCTTTCGGATGAAGGCCTGGGAGATGTCGCCCGCTTCCCTGTTTCTCTCAAGATACTGCTGGAATCCCTTATAAGACTGCAGCCGCACTCCGCATACAACGAAAGCCATGTCGAATCGCTGCTCTCCTGGATTCCCGGCCGGAAGAATACGCAGGAGTTTCCATATATGCCAGTGCGTGTATTGTTTCAGGATTTTACGGGAGTCCCGTGCGTCGTTGACCTTGCGGCACTCCGGAATGCGCTTCAGAGATCAGGACATGATCCCGCAGCCATCGAACCCCAGATCCCAGTGGATCTCATAATCGATCATTCTGTCCAAGTTGACCAGTACGGTACAGAGCCCGCATTTGATTTCAACCTGGAAAAAGAGTTCGAGCGCAACAAGGAGCGGTATACATTTCTCCGTTGGGGACAGGGAGCCTTTAAGAAGCTGAGGGTCCTGCCTCCCGGCCTGGGGATTTGCCATCAGGTCAACATGGAATATCTCGCCTCATGCGTGTCGTCCTTCAAGGACGAAAATGGCAGGCTTACAGCATACCCGGATACCCTCGTAGGCACCGACTCTCACACGACAATGATTAACAGCATGGGAGTTCTAGGATGGGGTGTCGGGGGAATTGAAGCAGAAGCTGCCATGCTGGGACAGCCAATACCTCTTTTGACACCCGTGGTGACAGGTGTGAGGCTTGACGGTGAATTGAACCCGGGAGTGACGCCTACGGATCTGGCGTTGACCGTCACTCAGATCCTTCGCGAGAAGGGCGTGGTTGGGCACTTCGTTGAGTTCTTCGGGCCGGGCCTGGACCAGATGACTCTTGCTGACCGTGCCCCGATAGCCAACATGTCGCCTGAGTACGGTGCGACTATGGGATTTTTCCCCATAGACGACGCTACGCTCAACTATCTGCGCATAACAGGACGTTCCGAGGAACAAATAGACCTGGTGGAACGGTACTGCAAGGAACAGGGCCTTTTCCGCACGGAGGTGGAGCCTCAATTCGACGAAGTGGTAGAACTAGATCTCGGCACCATAGAGCCAAGCCTTGCCGGACCGAAGCGGCCGCAGGACAAGGTGTTTGTACGAGACCTTAAGGACGAGTTCAGCAAGGCGCTGACAGAGTCTCCGGACAAGCGGGGTTTCGGGCTGAAGGAAGAGGAGCTCGGGCGGCATGCCCCGGTCAAGGATCGCGGAGAGTTGACGCACGGATCTGTCGTAATATCGGCAATCACAAGTTGTACAAACACATCCAACCCCACCCTGCTTCTAGGCGCCGGCCTGCTTGCCAGGAAGGCCGTGGAAAAGGGTCTTACCGTGCCGACGTATGTCAAGACCAGTATGGCGCCCGGCTCTCGCGTGGTCACAGAGTATCTCAAGAATACAGGATTGCTTGAGTATCTTAACAAGCTGGGATACAGCGTTATCGCATACGGATGTACCACCTGTATCGGGAACAGTGGCCCCCTGCTGCCGGAGATAGAGAAAGCCATTCGGGACAACAATCTGGTTGTAGCTGCCGTGTTGAGCGGCAACAGGAACTTTGAAGGTCGTATCCATCCTTTGACACAGGCAAATTACCTGTGCTCTCCGCCGCTTGTGGTAGCATATGGACTGGCCGGAACGGTCGACATCGACCTGCAGAATGATCCACTCGGGACTGACAGTGAAGGCAACCCGGTATACCTCAGGGATATATGGCCGTCCCGCGAGGAAATTGAGGCGCTCATGGATCAGGCCGCGGATCCGGAGCTGTATCGGAGGCTGTACTCGGACGTGGCGGGTTCCGTTCCGCAATGGAACGAACTTTCCAGTGAAACCAGTCCTGTGTATCAGTGGGATCCTGCTTCCACCTACATCCGCGAACCCACCTTTTTCCAGGAATTCAGCGAGAAGCTCCAGGAACCGACTGACATCCGTAATGCGGCCGTCCTGGGATTGTACGGTGACTTCATCACTACCGACCACATATCCCCGGCGGGTGCGATTCCAGAGGACAGTCCCGCTGGCAAATACCTGATGGATAAGGGAGTTCAGCCGGACGATTTCAACTCCTATGGGTCAAGAAGGGGCAACCACGAGGTCATGATACGGGGCACCTTTGCCAATATCCGCATCAGGAATGATCTGGTTGACCGGGTGGGAGGCTGGACCCTGCATCATCCTTCCGGGGAAATAATGTACGTCTATGATGCTGCCATGAAGTATCAGGCCGAGAACATCCCGCAGGTCATCATAAGCGGAAAGCTTTACGGGGCGGGCTCCTCCAGGGATTGGGCAGCCAAGGGCACATACCTTCTGGGAGTCAAAGCTGTAATCGCCGAAAGTTTTGAACGCATACACCGCAGTAATCTTGTAGAAATGGGCGTATTGCCTCTGGAGTTCGTTGAAGGTGAAAACGCCGAAGCGCTGGGATTGAACGGAAGTGAGACATACACCATTACAGGTATAGCTATGGATCTCAAACCGCATAAACTCCTGGACGTAACGGCAGATCACCCGGATGGCACAAAGACAAAGTTCAAGGTCAAATGCCGAATCGATTCGGAGATTGAGACCGATTATTACCGTCACGGTGGCATTCTTCAATACGTCCTTCGAGACGTGATGAAAGACTGCGAAAGAAAACGGCCTTGACTTGGGATTCATTTCCAGGCCGCTAAACAAGTTGGCACAACAATACATAATAAAGGGTTATATTAATGGATTGGAAAATATTGAACCCGCCGCCTGAAGCGGCTGAAATCTTTAACAACTGTCCTTCAGTCACGGTGTTCGGATCAGTTGATGAATTGGTTGATGCATCCTGTGGCGGGCCGGACAGCATCTCATTCGATGTGGAATACGATGTGCCCGGCAAGGGTACGGTTGTGGAAGCCCAGGTGGCGCGCCTGCGCAACGGTGTACTTGCAAATTATCCTGAACCATACATGCGGCGGCGTGATCCTGATTGCATGCTTATTGCTGATGAGCGTCCTTCCGACAAGCCGACATATGAAGCCAGATATGGAAAATCGTTCGACGGCCTGCGCAAAGAAACCTTTGAATGGCTTAAGACCCAGCCTCTGGCAACCTTCGCTTTTCTTTCCGGCCACAAGGATATGGGCATGGATTCACTTGTAATAGCGCCTGCTAACGCCGGTTTCTTCGCATTGGGCCTCGCGCTGCTGCAGGGCATCGTATCTCCGGATGATCTATCGGATGATTTCACGCCGCAATCCATAATCTATGCGGCCCCGCCCTTCCGGCATACGCATTTCGACGGCAAGCAGATCGTTGTGCACAAGAGGCGAACGGATATACATGAACTGTTTTCGTACAACCTGTATCCAGGGCCAAGCGCCAAAAAGGGGATTTATGGAGTGCTTATCGGCCGCGGCGAAAAGGAAGGTTGGATTACAGCGCATTGCTCAACAGTTCAGGTGGTCACCCCCTATGACAACATTGTCACCATAATGCACGAAGGTGCGAGCGGCGGGGGAAAAAGCGAGATGCTGGAACAGGCGCACCGCGAACCGGACGGCACATTGCTTCTCGGCGAAAACATTATTACCAATGAGCGGCGCACATTGGAACTTCCGAGATCTTGCGAGCTCAGACCCGTAACGGACGACATGGCTTCGTGTCATACATCCATTCAAAGCGAACCGGGAAAACTGACTGTAACCGATGCCGAGGATGCATGGTTTGTCCA
>SLRP01000016.1 GCA_007130845.1 Kiritimatiellia bacterium
ACTGGGTCCAAACCCGTGAGACGGAAGACGGTCAGCTGGAGGTGCGGGTCATGCCCATGGATGAGTTCCGGCACCTTTTCGAAAAACAGGACCGTTTCCTGCTTATTGAAGGCCTGGAAATTACAGAGGGGCGTTACCACCTTCACGTTAACGCAACCAATGTGGCGGAACTAATCGAGCATTTGAGGAATCAGCGCCCGGAAGACACGGTCCAGGAAACCATACGCTACGGACTCAACGCCGTTGTAGAGCAGAGGGAAAGAGTCGGGCAACCCATGCTGGCTCACCTTAACCACCCCAACTTCAGATGGACCGTCACCGCAGAGGACATGGTCCCGCTCGTGAACCTCCAGTTCTTTGAGATTTATAATGGGCACCGGGCATCCTTTAACTTCGGAGGCGGTCTGCATCCTGACCTGGATACAGTCTGGGACATAGTTCTGACACGCAGGCTGGCTGAAGAAGGCCTCAGCAACCTGTACGGTATCGCGGTTGATGACGCACACCACTACGAAGACAGCGAAAGCCAGGTTGGAAGGCCAGGTAGAGGCTGGATAATGGTGCGTTCACCCTCCCTTACCCCTGAAGACCTGATCGAAGCCATGGAGCGCGGTGACTTTTACAGCAGTACGGGAATCACGTTTCGGAACATCGAAACGGACTCTTCAGGAATGGAAGTCGAAATCGAGCCTGAAGGCGATGAAACATACATCATACAGTTCGTTGGAACCCGGAAAGACTATGACCCAAGGCGCGAGTATCATCGTGATGACGATGGCAACCCGATGAAGAGAATAACAAAGCAGTACAGCGATGACATCGGCAAGATACTTAAGGAGGTCGAAGGCACCAGCGCGAGATATGAGTTCGATGGCGATGAAATATATGTTCGCGCCAGGGTTGTATCTTCCGCATTGCATCCCGACCCCTTCATGGAAGGCGAACGAAAGAAGGCATGGACCCAGCCGGTTATACCGGAAAGATAATAGTGTGAAGATATATTCTTCAGCAGGCCGCAAACATGCAGCGTCATTACAAGCGCCTGAATGTACATGTCCTATCTCCCAGCCTTCTTTATACGTTAAGCGGAGCACGTAAATGAACATGAAATTTCCGGGTCTTATACTTACAGCCGCATTAATTGTGTTTGCAGGTATCGCAACAGAAAGAGCGTTGGCGGACTGGGATGTGATTTACGAGGATGATTTTGCGGGGTCTGCCGGTGACGCGACCAACACCGTGCCGCTTATTGAGCCGGACGGGTTTCAGGAGGATGTGAGTGGAGATATGAAACTGTCCGGCGACGGAAAACTTTATACAGAGTCCGGCAGTGGCAGGTATGCAGTGGACCTGGGATCGCTGATTACCGACAACCCGGGCATAACGGATATCAGGTTTGAGGCGACTATAGGAAATCCTACCGCACAGGAGACGAGTAATTGGTTAGGTATGGGTTTTTCGGATGTAGGCAACAACAGTCTTAGCACCTCCGGTGCGGGCGGGCCATGGTTTCAAATTTATGGCCATACCGGTCCAGGCAGGATTCAAGTTCGCGGAGGTCCCGGCACGGATAATGGCACAGGGTTTGTTTCTACCGGCCTTTGGGACGAAAGCGAGCAGAATGAGATTGATTTTGTTTTGCACTTCAACATCGCGAATCAGACTGCCAGTGTGCAGATCAATGGTACATATGTGGAGTTTGATGACGGCGACGGGGGAACAACGACTCAACTGCCTATTATTTACGGAGACGGCTCCGATGAGCCCCCCATCCGCTGGGCTCATTTTCAGTGGAGCAATCAATTTGAGCCGGAAAACGGTGGCGGTTATGTAAGCCATTCAAAGGTATCTGTTATTGAGGATATTCCGGACCCGGTGGCGGGCGATGTTTTCTGGAATGATGATTTTTCAGGCGCTGATCTCAACTCGAATTTTACGGTCAACACGCTTCACACCGGCAATGTCACTCAAGATGCGGGACAGTTGATCCTTGATACCGGTTCCACCACAGCCGGCGCACGGGCACAGGTAAGCACGGCAACGGATCAAACAGGGGAAAGAACCGAGCATAACGGAGAGCTTCTGTATAATTTTTATGCCCACCCGGTAAGGGTAACCCTCGACATTGACTCCATTGCCGGCCAAGCGGCTGGGCCGAATGATTCAGGGCGCATTCAGTTCTACTTCAGTATCGGCGAAGACAGCGGAAACAATCATTTACCTACAGCCATTGATAATGGAATAGGGTTCATTCTTGAACAACTGGACACCGGCAGCGGGCTGACGTGGCGACTAATGGCATATACAAGGGAAAACAATTCGCACACCGGCGGAACCGCGGCGGTATTAAGCGGAGTTCCCACAGGTATTACATTCGTTTTTGACGGAACCATGGTCAAAACAGAGCTCACCGGGGCCGAGATTACACAGGTAGGAGGAATGGCAAGACACGCCGGTATCGGGGGGGCAACCATCTTCACTTCCCATGATGACATATCCGGAAACATCTCCCAATACAGCTTCGGTATGGGTGCCCGGAATCACGGCTCGGAGATAGTGGATGGTTCAACAGTTGCGTTAAACTCACTGAAAGCGGAAGTCATTGATGACACAATCACCCTTGCAGGCACAAGCGAAGCCTTTGCCGACAGTTATTACGATCTGGACACGGTAAAATTGAACTTCGCAGGCACGGAAGCTGCCCTGTATCTAGGCGGACATGATCAGCGAAACGTGATAGCAAAAGAAACAACCGCCGGCAACATGTTCATTGATGGAGAACCGGCTCGTGACCCATCATTCTTGACATATGAAAACGTCACACTGGACGAAGCGGAATGGACAAGGATATCCGTGTTTGAGACCGGCAAGGTTGACCTTCCCCCGGTAGATACCAGCACTCTCGACGGTAAACTCGTGACCGGATACCAGGGCTGGTTTACAGCTCCCGGAGATGACGGATTCAACACGAGCTGGATTCACTGGACCAGAGGAAACGACCTTCCTGACGGTAGTAACATGTCAATCGACTTGTATCCCGACCTTTCGGAATACGGTGACGACGAGCTGTTCGAGACAGCGATGACAATAGACGGGGAACCTGCATATCTTTATTCCGGCCATCTTTACAAGACCATACGGCGGCATGTTCGGTGGATGCAGGAATACGGGATAGACGGAGCAATGGTTCAACAGTTCGTAGTGCAAACCCAATCAAGCAGTGCATCAATGAGGAGATTCAAACGGAATACACTTCTGAACTTCAAGACCGCCGCCGAGGAATTCGGCCGTGGATTTGCCGTCATGTACGATATAGCGGGGGTGCAGGAACCGCTACAGGACTGGTGGGACGGAATGCGGGATCACTGGATGGACCTTGTTGATGAAGGAGTGGTCGGCAGCGACAGTTATTTCCATCATGACGGCAGACCGGTGGTAGGGATCTGGGGCTTTGGCTTTAGACATATCGAGTCGCCTGCGGACCCCCAGGATGCAATTGCAATAATCGAATGGTTCCAGGAAGACGCACCCGAGCAGTATCGTGCAACCGTGTTCGGAGGAGTCCCAGGCTTATGGCGGGAACAAGAGGGCGAATCCAAGACGTCATCGGGTTGGGCGGATGTCTATCGCGCATTCGACATCATCAGCCCCTGGACTGTGGGGCGTTACAGAGGCACTTCAGAAGCCGACGACTGGAAAAATAATCAGGTCGATCCTGATATACAGGAAGCCGCCGATGCGGGAATTGGTTATTGCCCTGTAATATGGCCGGGATTCTCATGGCACAACCTGAAGGATGGCGACAGCCCTCAAAATTGGTTTCCCAGAGAGGGCGGAGAATTCTTCTGGCGGCAGGCCTACAATGTGATAGATGCATTCGATCACGAGCCCTTACTGCCCATCGTCCAGCAGACATATGAAGACGTCAAAATGATTTATCTGGCCATGTTTGATGAAGTGGACGAATCAACCGCCATTTACAAGGTGGCTCCCACGCAGGATGATGCTCCCGATCAAGGCTACTGGCTCACATTGGACGCGGACGGATATTCACTACCAAGCGACTGGTACCTGCGTCTGAGTTTTGAAATAGGCCATATGTTGCGCGGCGACAAAACGCTTACCTCAACCCGGCCTTCAGATCCCGGGCCGCATACGACATTAAGGGGGACACCCATATCTTGGCTGGAATCTCATGGCCTGATAACGGACGGCTTCGAGGCGGCCGATATTGAAGATTCGGACGGCAGCGGCTTCAAGAACTGGGAGGAATATCTGGCCGGAACCAATCCTAATGATCCTGATTCCCACTTTCATGTAATAGATGTTGACCGATCCAACGAAGAGTCGGTTGTCTCATGGTATGGAACAGACAGCGGGTCCGACCTTCCCTGGAGCATGTACGGCACCACAAATCTAATTGAGGGATGGACGCTTATTGAGAGCGGAACCATACCGCGCGACCCGCAGGGAACAGGCACAAACACATGGACCGAAACATCGGATCAGCCTTTCCGGTATTATCAGCCGGCGGTTATACGTCCGTGACATTTTTATACTTACAGGGCAGAAAACGTGCATTGCGCATGGTGCGAAGGAGATGATGCGTTCAATAATTATCATGGGATCTCGACAGCTATTTTCATTCCCGGCCCAATAAGGCAAACTGTAATAATTTTCACGTCAGGCTTGAACAACACATAAATGAATGCATGCATACACTGCGGCATACCTTATGAATGCGCGCTAACGCATATTTAAATCCGGTGTTAATACATAATCAGAATAATTCTGAAAGGAACCGGCATGGAAATGACCCCTTCGAATCTCCGCATTGTATTCGCAGCCGCCGTCGCGGTATCAATAACCCTCTCCGCCGACAGTCTTGCCCAGTCCC
>SLRP01000240.1 GCA_007130845.1 Kiritimatiellia bacterium
ATTTTTCCCTGGAAGTAGGACCGTCTGATGCATCGATCATAAGTAACACTACATCGGCTCGATCTATGCTTTTCTCGGCGCGCATAAGGCTGAAGCGTTCAACAGGATCGCGGATCCTTCCTTTCCGGCGCATTCCCGCTGTATCTATAAGGAGATAACGGCGGGACTGAGCGCCCAGACCGACCGTAAATGGAATTTCAATGCTGTCCCTCGTCGTTCCCGGTTCAGGTGAAACGATGACGCGTTCATTTCGCAGCAGACGGTTGATATAAGATGATTTCCCCACGTTTGGACGTCCGACTACCGCAACCTTCAGAGCGTCAAGTTCCTCGGATTGAATCGCGGGAGGAAGCATGCCCGCAACAGTCTCCATTAATTCATCCATGCCCCTGTTATGCAGAGCAGACACCGGGAAAACCGGGAAACCAAGCCGTTCGAACTCCGTTGCATGATCATCGCGTCCGGGGTTATCCGCCTTGTTGGCGGCTATAATCACCGGACGCCCGACTTCTCGAACCTGCCGCGCTACTTCCCCATCAAGCGGCACCAGTCCTGTCTCGACATCCACCACGAGTATGAGCACGGCTGCGTCCATGACCGCCATACCCACCTGATCATGAATCCCTGCGTGAATCCGGTCTAATGTTCCTGAGCCATCCATGAGGCTGATTCCTCCGGTATCGACAAGCTCAAACCTCTCGCCTTTCCACTTAACCTCGCAGGCAACCCTGTCACGCGTCACACCGCTTTCCTCATGAACAATTGAAAGACGGCGGCCGGCTATTCTGTTGAAGAGCGCGGATTTCCCGACATTGGGTCGGCCTACCACTGCAACTATTCTTTGCGAATCTTGATTGGTCATGGTCTTATCGTAATGAAGAATATGCCTTTTGACCCGAGGAAACTCCATCAAAAGACACTCACGTGTGCGCGGCATGTTTTTCAAGGTACCGCTTTCCGTCATAAACATACTGAACACCGGACAGCATGGTTAGTAATGCAGCCAGCCATGCCAGGACCAGAAAGGGTGCGCCAGGCCAGGCAGCCAATGCCCATATAACCGCGGACATCTGAAAGACTGTTGCCAGTTTTCCGCTAATGCGCGGGTTTACTTCTATTGAACCCGAAAGCCAGTGTATTATGAATGTTCCCGCCAGCAACACCGCATCACGGCTGATGACTATCATGGTAATTATTACCGGAAACTGAGGCTGCAATTCCGGCAGGGAGGGACGGGTCAGCAGGATGATGGCTGAAAGAAGCAGGGCTTTGTCCGCGAGCGGATCAAGGATGGCGCCAAGCCTTGTGATTTCGTTGCGGGTTCTTGCCAAATACCCATCCAGCGCATCGGTAAGGGCTATGACTATGAAGAGAGTAAGCGCGAGCATGCGCTGGTATTCATTGGGATCGCCCTCTGCAAGACTCATCTTATAGTAGATCATCAGGAGTATGAAAACAGGAATCCCCAAAATTCGAAAAAGGGTGACCTTTGTTGCAAGAGTGATGGATGTATGGGATTGCTGCGGCATGAGCCTCCGCTGTTTATAGTTCATCGGGTGATTTAAGTGTTTCGAACCTATCCAACGCCCTGTCTATGCGCCGTATGACGCGCTCTTTCCCGAGGGCTTCAAGCATCTCGAAAAGCCCGGGACCGCCGGGTAAACCGGATACGGCAACTCGAACGGGATGGATGAACTCTCCGGCATTAGCGTTGAATTCATCCGCTACCTCGCGCAATTCGACTTCGGTTGACCGTTCATCAAAGTCCTCCAAAGCGGCAAATCTGTCCCGAACGGCCTTCAATTTCTCCATTGCGCCATCTTTTCCAAGCCTCTTGCGGACCGCCTTTTCGTCAAAAGGGTAATCCTCGGTGAAGAAAAAGGCGCCGGAATCATGAATGTCGGTAAAAACTTTCATGCGCTCTCTCATGAGTTCTATAACCCGCAGATAATATCCCTCCTGTATGGATTGATCCCACAACCCGCGGGCCTTGAGTACATTGCGGCATTTCTCAGCGACGGTTTCAACAGACAGTTTTCGAAGATATTCGCCGTTCATCCATGCGAGTTTCCGGAAATCCATTTGTGCCGCAGCCGATTGAACCCGCGAAAGCTCGAACAACCCTATCATCTCTTCACGAGAAAGTATCTCCCGGTCGTCGCCCGGCGACCAGCCAAGAAGTACCAGATAATTAAGCAACGCTTCGGGAATAAAACCCTTTTCCCGAAAATCCCCTACAAAAGCGGCACCGTCCCTCTTGGAATAGGGTTTGCCGTGTTCGTTTACGATCATGGGTAGATGCGCAAACTCCGGCGGCTTCGATCCCAATGCGCGATAAAGGGCGATATGGCGGAAGGTGTTTTCGATATGATCGTCCCCGCGAATGATGTGCGTGACGTTCATATGGATATCGTCAACAACATTCGCCAGGTGAAAGACAGGCGAGCCGTCGGATCTCACAATTACAAAGTCGGGTAAATCCTTGCCTGATTTGCGCATTGGCCCACGTATAATATCATCAAAACCCACGTCTTTACCCGGCATCCTGAAAACGACAACCTCGCCTTGACCGCGTCCGCCCTTGTCTTCCTTGAAGGCTGCACCGCAGGATAATAAATATTCAGCGGCTTCCATATGTGCCGCCAGGCGTTTGGACTGGTACACGGGCTCTTCATCAAATGACAATCCCAGCCATTCCATGGAATCAAATATCTCCTGAACGGATTCAGGCGTGGAACGGTCCCTATCTGTATCCTCAAGCCGCAGAAGGAATTTCCCGCCCGTATGCCGAGCATACAGCCAGTTGTATATGGCTGTACGGATGTTTCCGATATGAACCTGCCCGGTAGGGCTTGGCGCAAAACGTGTACGAATATTCATTGCACCATAAATAGCCGGAAAATGACGGCGAAAGCAAGGCCAAGAAAACCCCGGTTTTGCCAGCAGGGGATTGCAGAGTCAAATGATGATCATTGCAGACCGGCATAACAGTGTACAAAGAGATGAATCAAGCACTTGAGGAAACCCCAGGATTCCTTTTGGAGCCTGTCTACGAAACAACCGGCAATGCTTGACTTGGATTTAGAATTAAGGAAGGCTTTCGCCATGAAAATACTTAAAATCACCCTTATAGTTGTCGCGTGTCTGCTCATCGCTGTTTCCACTGCATTCATAGCACTCCTGAACAGCCCTACAACACAGACCGCGCTTGCAAAAAGATTCATGCCGGAGGGCGCGGATGCGGAAATGATCCATCTCGATTTCAAAGGCCTCACAATTGAAGGAGGCGTTTTCACAAACAACGGAGTCGATATATATGTGGAAAAACTTAAAGGTGACTTCTCACTGATCAAAACCCTGTCAAGACGTCACCTTCATCTGGACCTATTGGAAATTTCAGGCGTGATAATTGAGCTTGAGGATAAGAAACCGGTTGCTCGCCCCGCACCTCCCCCCGACCCGGTGAGAACCGGGGTTGAAAAGCCTGACAGAGAGATTCCCGTTCGCGGGAGATTCGAAATACCGTGGGAGGATATTGCCGTATTTGAAGGGTTTTTCAAAACCGATACAGCATTGCCTCCGGTGTCTGTGGATCTGCTATCCGTTTCGGCCGTGTTGATAATGCCGGGAGACCACAGAAAGATGGATATCGAAATTAAGGGCGAAGAAATACGCGCAGATGTCGATCCGGAACTGCACATGCTAATCAATTACACCGACTCGGACGAAAATGCCGTCGTGAGCAGAGGAACCCTTGAGAAGAAGCTGGTCATTTCCATATCTCAGGACAAGTCGCCGGTCGGCATCCGGCTTGAGTCCGTCGCTGAAATGGAAGTCATGGCGGAAGAAATCCGGAAAGAACACAAGGTTGCAGGCTGGATTGATATCCGTCAAAGGGAGGATGCTTCCGGCGAGGACTATGAATTGAATTTGATCATGGAGGCCGACCATCCCGAGAATGAGGACCTGGTTTCACTGCTTGTTTCATATATGTATGAGGAAAGGGCCTTTTCAGGCCAATGGAACCTGGCCGCCGACACCGGTGCAGTTCAGGATTTTGTCGATCCGTTTTTCGGCGGGGCATCGGCCGGGGTGTCGGCAGAAGGCTCTCTTGAGGTTGACCAGGACAACAGGAGCGCAGACCTTACCGGAAGCGCGCAGATCCGTGCGGGACAACTGGATTTATTTAAACCGGAACTGGCCGCTGTAACGGACCTTCTCATGAAAACCGGGTTTGACATATTTGCCCGTGACAACCGGCTTGGTGTCAACACCCTTGTATTTGAACTGAACGCGCCTGCAGACACTCCGCTCATTTCCATGAATGCGGAACAGGCATTCGGTTTCGACCCGGCCGTCAACAAGCCCTTTTTCGAGGATCCCGGCGAACCGCTTGCAAGGATAGCCGTCTCAGGAATACCCGTTGACCTCATGAACATGTTTATTCCGGATATGGATATAGCCCTGGCCTCATTGACCGGAGAGTTGATTCTTTCAGGGACCGGGGAGGATGAGCTTCGCCTTAACACCACGCGCCCGTTCTACCTTGAGGATTTTTACCTTAAGCATGACGGACAAACACTGATTGAAGGTATTACCCTGAAACTTGATCCATCCGCAAATTACCGATCCAACGAACTGTCCTTCGACCTCGGCACAATTAAAATGTCCAGTGGCAACGATACCCTCCTGCAAATCAAGGCCGCCGGAACAATTGAAGACCCGGGAGAGGATCCCGTGTGCAATATTACAGCATCGTGGAACATGGATCTTGCCGGACTGCTGGCTCAGCCCGTGGCGGAGCCTTTTCGCAATCTTTCCCGGGGCAGCCTTGAGGGATCCATTCAAGCTTTCGGAAACGCAAGGGATATGCAGGCCGGCATCGATATGCTGTTTA
>SLRP01000200.1 GCA_007130845.1 Kiritimatiellia bacterium
CCTAATCTTCAGGTCGTCCTGAAATCCCGTTATTCCCTCGGTGGTTCCCGCCACCTTGAATTCCATGACACCGCAATGATCTTCTGCGCCGAGTATGTCCGTCACCAGCGCTTCCTTCCCATTGTCACAGAACAGCCCAATGGAAATACCTGCTACGGGTTTCTTTATCTGAACACCCGCATCCAGCAGGGCCAGGGTGCCTGCGCATATGCTGGCCATGGAGCTGGACCCGTTGGATCCCATGATTTCGGAGACTACCCGCACTGTATAGGGGTAATCCTCGGGCATAACCATTTTAAGCGATCTTTCCGCCAGGTTCCCGTGGCCTATTTCGCGGCGGCTTGTCATTCCGATCCTTCCAGGCTCGCCAACGCAATAGGGAGGGAAATTGTAATGCAGTATGAACCGCTTTTCCTCCGGGCCTCCAGACAGCGCATCCATGCTCTGTGCGTCCTTTAGCGTGCCGAGTGTCACAGTGGCTAGGGCCTGTGTTTCGCCACGGTTGAATAACGAAGACCCGTGCGTCCGCGGGAGAAGGCCTACCTCCGCGCTTATTTCACGCAGATCATCCAATCCCCGGCCATCGATTCGTTTGCCCTGTTCAAGTACATTCCGGCTTACGGTTTCAATTTCCAGCGCGTCGAACATCTGGAAGAATTGTTCATCCGTCATTTCAGGGAATGAATCAATCAGTTGGGTTTTGAGGTTTTCCCGAACCGAGTCCATCTTTTCATGACGTTCCTGCTTAGCGGGTGTCAGCAATGCCTCGCTCATCTCGTTTCCGGCCAGTTCGCGGGCCTTCTGAAGCAGGTTCTGATCAGGTTCCTGTTCCTCGAAACTCTTTTCCGGAAGGTTTAATTTTTCCCGGAGTTCATTTTGCATTTCCACGATCTGGATTGTCGCTTCGTGAGCAAGCTTCATGGCCTCCATCATGTCGGCCTCGCTGATTTCCTGGGCGTCGCCTTCGATCATAAGGGGCATTTCTTCAGTGCCGACATACATTAGATTTAAATCCCCCTGGGAGATTTCATCATGTGTTGGATTAAGAATCCACCGGCCGTCCACCCTGCCCACGCGAACCACTCCGATAGGCCCGGCAAAAGGCAGATCGGAAATTGTTATTGCGGCGCTGGCCCCTATTATACTCAGAATATCGGGTTCGTTCTCTCCGTCGGTACACAGAAGAGTATTGATTATCTGCACCTCGTTGCGAAATCCCTTTGGAAATAACGGACGTATCGGCCTGTCCGTGGCCCGCATGGTCAGAATTTCCTTTTCGGAGGGGCGTGCTTCACGTTTGAAATAACCGCCGGGAAATCGTCCAGCGGCGTAGAATTTTTCCCGGTATTCTACCTGCAGGGGAAAAAAGTCGACTCCTTCCCTTGGTTTCTTGGCTGCGGTTACGGTGGCAATGAGCACTAGATCGCCGATACGGATCGTCACGGCCCCATCGGCCTGCTTAGCCAGCGCTCCTGTTTCAATACGCAGGGTTTTCCCGCCTATTTCTCGTTCGACAGACACTGTATTCTTCATGTTTTGTTACCTTTCTTTGCGGTCTAGGGGAGGCGCAGGAAATATGCGCTTGCGGCTGTGTATTGCGGCGATAACGCCCGCCCGCGGTCTATTCCGCGCCTGTATGGGCGTTTGCTTAACGTAATTGGACAGCTTTGCGTCCTCATCTGGATGGCCATCCCATTCGGGGATGGGTGATATGAATCCGGAAGGTGTTATCGTCGCAAGCCAAGACGCCGGATGAGATCCGTATATCGGTTCTTGTCTTTCCGGCTGATATAATCCAGCAATCGCCTGCGTTTACTGACCATTATGATCAGTCCGCGCCGTGAACTGTGATCCTTTTTATGCTGCTTAAGGTGTTCCGCCAGTTCATTGATCCGGCTCGTCAGCAACGCCACCTGTACCTCTACCGAGCCGGTGTCCTGATCGTGCTGACGATATTCTTGCCTGATTGCTGTCTTGACCGCCTGATCCATATTTCCTTGCTTACCTTTCGACCTGTTTACTTTTCTCCTGTCTCCTACTTCGGGCGATAATATGGACTTATTCTCATTTACTGTAAAGCAGAATGTTGATTTTTATCTATTGTCCTTCGATTCAGGCCGTAATCCAGGCCATCCATTCTCATGGTATGGTCGGGGTTCGGGGCATTCTTAAGCCTCTGATCGGGCAGGGCCGTGCAGGTTGTGTCATGGTGTGCGTATCCTCTTGCTGATAAGGATCATGACAGCTACAGTGTTGAGCGGTTATAGGTAAAATCCCGATAATAATATGAATACAATGACAGGAGGGCATTATGCTGGACGACATCAGACAAAGGCTGAGTAATCTGAAAATACGTGTTGAGGAAATGCGAGGTTATCTTTGACGAGCCAAAACTGAGGGTTCAATTAAAGGAGCTTGAGTCGGAAGCATCTACACCTTCCTTCTGGAACGATCAGAACAAGGCGCGTGAAACTATTGCTCGTACAAACGCGCTCCGGGCTGTCCTGGATCCTCTTGACAGGATAACGGCCTTGTTCGAGGAAGCTTGGATCATGTGCGAGATCGCCGAACTGGAGGAAGGCGAATCCGACCGGACTGCGGCTGCCAATGAGGTGTCAGCCAAGGTTGGCCTGATAGAGGATGAGTTCAACAGGGTTGAATTGCATGCGTTGTTGTCAGGAGAACTGGATTACAACAATGCCTATGTGAGCCTGCATGCCGGCGCGGGGGGGACCGAATCCTGCGACTGGGCGGAAATATTGTTGCGAATGTATCGCAGATATGTCGACTTGATAGGCTTTAAAATGGACATTCTGTACATCCAGCCCGGAGATGAGGCGGGAATCAAGAGCGCCTCATTCATGGTGAGCGGACCCCATGCATACGGTTATCTTAAAGGGGAGCGCGGTGTCCATCGTCTTGTGCGCATAAGCCCTTTCGATTCCAATAAGCGCAGGCACACATCCTTCGCAGCCTTGGATGTGGTTCCGGAGGTAGACGATGACATCGATGTGAGGATTGATGACAAGGATCTTCGTGTTGATACATTCCGCTCCAGCGGGGCGGGCGGCCAGCACGTGAATACCACTGATTCCGCCGTTCGGATAACGCATATGCCTACAGGCATTGTTGTTGCATGCCAGGCAGAGAGGTCTCAGCACAAGAACCGTGCCAAGGCGATGAAGATCCTGCTGGCAAAGCTTTACGAATGGGAACAGGACCAGAAACGCAAGGAGATGGAGAAGTTTTACGGGGATAAAGGGGATATAGCATGGGGGCGACAGATTCGTTCGTATGTAATGCAGCCCTATACCATGGTGAAGGATCATCGCACCGATGTGCAGGTCGGCAACGTGGATGCCGTGCTTGACGGTATGTTGGATCCGTTCATCGAGGCTTATCTTAAGAAAGGACGCAAACATGAACCTGCTGAGTGAAATTATTGAACACAAACGAGCCGAAGTGGCGAAGCTGAAAGTTGAAATCACGGATGAATTTCTGAAGTCCCATTCCACCATACGAAAAAGGCCAATGGGTTTTTTGGACTCCCTGCGCTCGTCACCGATGGCGCTGATTGCCGAGATCAAGCGAAGGTCTCCATCGGCTGGCGACATTAACGCTGAACTTAAGCCCGATCATGTAGCGGAGGCTTACGAAAAGGCGGGAGCGCAGGCGATATCCATTCTGATCGACAAGAAATACTTCGGAGGTGAGGAGTCGGACTTTATACTGGCCCGTGAATCAGTGGATATTCCCTTGCTGTACAAGGAGTTTGTCGTGGACACCTGGCAGATCTGGCATGCCGCCTCGCTGGGGTCGTCCGGTGTGCTGTTGATTGCCGCGGTATTGGACCAGGATATGCTGGCTGACTGTATTGAGGTTTGCGAACATGCTCATCTTGATGCCCTGGTGGAGGTTCATGATGAGGACGAAATGAATCGGGCCCGGGACGCTGGCGCAAGCTGCATAGGTATCAACAACCGGGATCTAAGAACGTTCAAGGTGGATCTGGAGACGTCGCTCCGGTTGGCGGAAAAGGCTCCCGACTCCGCCTTTCTAATCAGTGAAAGCGGGATAAAGACGCCTGATCATGTAGAGCGCCTTAAGAATGCGGGTATAGGCGGTGTGTTGGTGGGCGAGCATATCCTGCGCCAGCCCGACCCGGTCAAAGCCGTAAGGCAGTTGATGGAGCCGGCATGGGCGTCTTCGTAAAGATATGCGGAATGGCTTCCGGGGAGGATGCCAGGGAGGTTGCTGCATTGGGTCCTGATGCTATGGGGTTTATCTTCTGGTCCGGATCAAAAAGGAGTGTTCAGCCGGAAATGGTTGCCGAGTGGTCTAAAGATCTTCCGGATGATCTCATCAAGGCGGGTGTCTTTGTAGATGCAGGAATGGATGAAATATCCCGTGCCATGGATACGGCCGGTCTCGACTTGATTCAGCTGCATGGATCCGAAACTCCCGAATTCGTCAACGGGTTTGACTGCCGCAAATGGAAGGCTGTTCACTTGGATAGATATCAAGAGGAAACAATTTCGGACTATCGCGTTGACGCGTTTCTTGTAGACAGCTACTCTATCGGCTCTCCGGGCGGCACTGGTTTGATTTGCGACTGGGAGGCGGCCAGACGATTTGTACGCGAACATTCCGTTCCTGTCCTGCTTGCAGGAGGGTTGTCCCCTGATAATGTTTCAAGCGCCATAAGAGAGGTTCAGCCCTGGGGTGTGGATGTCGTGTCCGGTGTGGAGAAAAGTCCCGGGCGCAAGGATATTGAAAAGGTACGGGCTTTTATTCAAGCATGTCGAAATCAATGACAAGACCCGATCGTCGCGGACATTTTGGCCCTTATGGGGGTATGTATGTTC
>SLRP01000003.1 GCA_007130845.1 Kiritimatiellia bacterium
TCGATGTTCATATCGAAAATGGCGGATATTTAATATAGATCTGTCTTGTATATTCAGCATTTAAACGGGTAATGCTGTGGCTTGAATGATTTTCAGTGTTGTTTGTCGCTGATGAGTTCCCTGCTAATTATTGACGGTACCGCTATTGCATACCGGGCATTCTATGCGATCCGTGATCTATCGGCTGCTGACGGGCGCCCGACAAATGCAGTGTATGGATTTATCCGTATGATAAGGCAGCTGGAACGAATCTGGCGCCCGGCCTTTAGAATCGTCGCTTTTGACGGAGGCATCCCTGAAGACCGGTTGACCGTACTTGAGACATACAAGGCTCAGCGCGAGGAAATGCCGGATCCGCTCAGGAATCAGCTGCCTGAAATCAATGAATACCTGTATCGAGCAGATATTGCGACAATTCTTCTTGATGGCTACGAAGCGGATGATGTTATGGCAACGCTGGCCCGTATTGCCCTGGACACAGTTTCGGAGGTATTGGTGGCAACGAGTGACAAGGACATGTTTCAGATAGTTGGCGAACGGGTGTCCGTAGTCCCCCCATCCAAGTCTGATATGCGCATGGGGCCTGCAGAGGTTCAGGATAAGACCGGAGTATCTCCGGAAAGGATTGTTGATTGGCTGGCGATGGTAGGTGACTCTTCCGACAATATTCCTGGTGTACCCGGTATAGGTTCGAAGACAGCAACCCGCCTCATAATTGAGTTCGGTTCTGTGGATCATATCTATGAATCCCTGTCAAAGGTCAAGCCCGACAGGATACGAAACGCTCTTAACGAGAACCGCGATATCATCGCGAGAAATATCGGATTGATGACTTTGCGATCAGATCTGCCTTGCCATATTGATTGGGATGCTGCAAAGGTGCGCGAACCCGATCCGGAAAAACTCAAGCCGTTTTTTGAACGTATGGAGTTTCATGCCATGATAAAAGAATTGGTGCAGGAATGATCCGAATATCGTGAAGCCTCGACGGAAGCAAGTTGTATGGTTTAAACGGGATCGGGTGTATCATAGGGCATAATTTCCAACTCTAGAACCTTATCCGTAAAATTTGCAGGTATTTCCAGAATCATTACGCAAGGCCTCAAGCTGAATATCGCATCTGTTGATTGTATTCCCCCGAAAACATGAACCTGAAACTTAAAATTGTTTTCATCATCCTTGGTCTTATTGCGGTGTATGCCGCGGGGCTTGGAATGCGCCGGGCAGTCTTGAACAGCCAGTATGAGATGCTGGGTCCGGATTTTCCGTTTACACTGGAGAGCGCGTTGCAGTTCAGAAATGTCGAGACACTTGCAGGCGGCGATTCCCTTCCCGAGGTTGATAAAAAGATTCAATATCCTGATGGGGTTGTGACGATGGAGAATGATACCATCGGGGCTGAATACGTGTATGCGTTCGTCTCAAGCCTGCTTCCGGAATCAATCCCTCTTGGAGACCGTGTCAGATGGATTACGGCGGCGTGGTTCTGCCTTGGAATACCAATGCTGGCCCTGTGGGTTGGTTGGCGTTTCCGTTCACATGCGGCCGGTTTCCTTGCGGCGGCGTTCTATGCGGTCTCATTGTCTGCGGTGATACGTTCGACTGGCCAGGAGCTTTCCAGGGAAAATTTTGCCATCCCGCTGCTGCTTGCCCATATGGCTTTTGACGCATTGGCGGAGCGCGGATCAATTAAACGGGTGAGGTGGCTGGGTTCCGTGCTGTCGGCATTGTTTCTGGCGGCGGCAATGATGACATGGGACCTTATCCAGTTCTATGTAATACTCTGGGCTGTGGCCGGATACATCTGCATGGTACGAGGCCAATGGGATGAGTATCCCTTTCGGCGCCGGGCCTGGTTGCTTCAGGCTTCTGCGTTGACGCTTGCCGGATTATTGAACCCATATCTCAAATCCCACTTTTTCCTGCTCTCTCCAGGGATGCTTATCGTTTACGGAACGGCGCTGGGCCTGTTGGCGCGGCGGGTCTTGTGGCACGGTGAAGATGCAGTCCCTGCATGGAGAACGGCTGTAATTGGCGCAATCCCGGCTATCGGCATGTTGTTGTGGCCGGGCCGTTATGTGGATAATTACGGGCATTTTATTGAGCTTATAACGGCGAAAATCCGTTTCATGAACGTTAAACCCGAGGACCCCTCATTGCTGACATTTGACCAGCGTATTCTTTGGGTGCCCGGCTTGGATTCCAGCGACTGGGCATTGACAGGAGTCTTATTCCCATATATATTGATCTTAAGTTTAACAGCGGTGGGGTTCGCGGTAGTTCAGATTTTCATAAACAGGAGATCCGCTGAGCGTCTCCGGTTGCTTCAATTAACGTTCTTCTTTGTTTCATCTCTAGTTGCATATGTTCTTTTTGTGCGGTTTCATGTGTATCTGGTCATTTTTGCAGCCGGAATCACGGGATGGTTCGCTGCTTGGGCTTTTGCCCGTACACCATGGATAAAGTGGACGGTATTCAGTTTTTTGGCGTTGGGCGTCTATGTTGAGGCATCGCATGTGCTGCGTACACCCGAGGCGTGGGGTCGTCCAGGGATTTATTACCGGGAATTGATGGAATTGACGGGCTGGCTGGAGGAGTATGTTTCGCCTGCCCCTGTTGCGGCGAATTTTGGAGTGAGCGCGTCCATTGCTGTTTATGGAAGGTGTCCCGTGGTTTTACATCCCAAGTTTGAAAGCCGTGAAAGCCGTGAACGTGTGCGCACTTATGGGAAATCGTTATTCAAGGGGACTGAAAGGGATTTCAGGGATTGGGCGGACAAATATGATGCCGAGTATTACGTACACGCCCTGGGAGAGTTTTTCCCGGGACAGGCGGATCAGCAGATGCGTTACATGGTCGATGCTCTGGAGCCGCCGGAATATGCTGCTGCGCGTCTTTTTGAAAACAAGCCGCATGATCCGGTATATTTTGAATGGGAATTTGGAAACCGAAAGTACCGCGTATTTCGCATAATCAGCCGCGCGGATGAGGCGCAGGCGGAGAGACTTGCGCTCCGCTCCGAAGAATTGTTTCAGGGCGGTAGATTGGACGGGGCTGAGGAGCTGGCGATTCAGGCACTTGCTTTATTTCCTCATGAAGACAGGGCCTTGGACATCATGAGACACATCGGTTCCTTGAGAGATCAGGGTTTCGAGGGCAGGCCGTAGAGGTTGTCATGCAGGAGAAGGGTGTTCGAATATGTGGCGGTCTGTCAATAGGGATCACAGGCGGAATAGCCTGCGGTAAGAGCGAGGTGGGAAAGACAGCCAATGCCATGGGCATAGAGGTGCTGGAAGCGGATGATATCGCTCGCGATGAGCTTGAGCCGGGCCGAAAAGCATATGAGGAGGCGGTTTCACGGTTCGGAAAGGAAATATTGCAGGCTGATGGAACGATAGATCGCAAGGCACTGGGTGACCGTGTGTTTGAAAACCGGGCTGAACTCGAAGCACTTAATAGAATGGTACATCCTCATGTCCGCATACGCTGGAAGACATGGCTTGAAGAGAGGCTTCGGGAGGATCGGGTTGCGGCGGTCATAATTCCACTCCTGTTTGAGGTTAATGCCGAAGACGGATGGGATGTCATAATATGCGTTGCTTCCCCCGAGACGGAGGTAATGGAGCGAATCAAGGCCAGGGGGTTTACCGAGGAACAGGCGCGTCAGAGAATTGCTGCACAGATGAATTTGGAAGAAAAGAGGAAGAGGTCCGATTACATAATTGAAAACAAGGGAAGCCTGCGGGATTTACAGGCGGACACAGAACAGCTGTTAAGTCGGATTTTGAATAAGTAAGGAGACATACACATGACCGAAGAGGATAAAAGCAGGAGAAGATCCAACAGGGGGAACCGTTCCAATCAGGGGAATAAAAAAGGTGCTAATAATGCCTCTGTTGCAGTTGAGGAAAACTCCGGAGCGCCCTTGAAGGGAGATGGCAAGCCCTTGAAGCTTCATGAACTCCAGACTTTATCGGTGCCGGACCTGGTAAAGATGGCCGAGGAGTTTGGACTGCAGGAGCTTGGAGGTCTTCATAAGCACGAGTTGACATTCCAAATTCTAAAGGCCAATGCCCGCCGAAACGGAGTCATGTTCGGCAGGGGGATTCTGGAAATTCTTCCTGATGGATTCGGGTTTCTTCGTTCGCCCTTCTATAATTATCTGCCCTGTCCGGAAGATATTTATGTTTCTCCATCGCAAATTCGCAGGTTTGGCTTGCGTACGGGCGATCTTATCGAGGGCGAAATCAGGCCGCCTAAAGAGAAAGAGCGTTTCTTCGCCCTGTTGCGCGTGGATAAGGTCAACGACATGGATCCAGAAGCTCTTAAGAAGAAGATTCCTTTTGAGCACCTTACTCCATTGTTTCCTGATAAGCGGCTTGTGCTGGAGACTGAGCCCGTAAATATCTCCATGCGCGTCATGGATATTCTCACGCCAATTGGAAAGGGTCAGCGTGGACTTATAGTGGCGCCTCCGCGAACGGGAAAGACCGTGCTGATGCAGCAGATTGCCAACAGCATCTCCGCCAACGATCCAGAGGTGAAGCTCATCGTGCTGTTGATTGATGAACGGCCAGAAGAGGTTACGGACATGGAGAGGAACACGCAGGCCGAAGTACTGAGCTCAACGTTTGACGAACCTCCCGAGCGGCACGTTCAGGTAGCCGAAATTGTAATAGAGATGTCCAAACGCATGGTGGAACATGGACGCCACGTGGTGATTCTGCTTGACAGTATCACCCGCCTTGCACGTGCCTACAACACGCTTCAGCCGCACAGCGGAAAGATACTTTCCGGCGGAGTTGACGCCAATGCCTTGCACAAGCCCAAGAGGTTTTTCGGGGCGGCGCGCAATATCGAAGACGGGGGTAGTCTGACGATCATCGCAACCGCGCTCGTGGATACCGGAAGCCGTATGGACGAGGTTATTTTCGAAGAGTTCAAGGGCACCGGCAACATGGAGTTGGGCCTTGACCGCAACCTGGTGGACAAGCGTATATTCCCTGCGATAAATATCGAGCGTTCAGGTACTAGAAAAGAGGAAAACCTGCTGCATCCTGACGAGTTGAACAGGATATGGGTACTTAGAAAGGCGCTGAAGGATGTGCCCTCTGTGGAGGCCATGGAGCTTCTGATAAATCGTCTTAAGAAAACCAAGAGCAATGCTGAATTTCTCATGACTCTTCAGGGGCAATGACATCTGAATATAAGTTGATGCAGCTCTCAATAGTGCTTTGATCAATAGTGCTGGGTGGCAACATGTCGTCCATGATAGGCAAATCACCGGTCGTATGGCAGAAGCCGCACGGCAGACATATTCCTGCGGCTATCGCATGTGTGGCATTGTCTGTTTTGTTGCACGGTGTGATGGTTCGGTACCTTCCTCCGTTCCCGGTAGGCAAGCCCCCTGAAACAAGGGCATTGGATAAATATCGTCCTATGGCTATAGGCGATGTGCGCCGAATGATGGAAGATTTGCCGGATGATCGGGACCGTTATCGTGCGGATGACCCCGGCCGTGCTACCCAGGCTGCGTTTGATTCGGAGGCCTTCAGGGGATTTCTGGACAGGGTTGCGCCGGTACAGTCTGATCCGATAGATACTGCCCTGGCAGGCGAGCGTGATCCTTTGGCCGGTATGGAGGGGGATACAGCCGATTGGCGCTGGGATCCACGGTCCGACCTCATGGATATAAGTGACAGAATAGTTCCGGATGAAGCCGGATATCTGCCGCGCCGCCTTATTCCCGATATTGAGCGCACTCATACAGCGCCTGATGTGGTCTTGCCGGCTGAGTCAGCTGAGTATGTCCGCACGGCGCGTGCCGCTACAGTGGACTCGCTGTTTCCCGACGATGAATTGGGTGTTGTGGGTGATCCGGCCGCTGATGGGCGCCGTATGCCTTCATGGTTTGCCGGGTCCGGCACACGCTCGGATGCACTTTCTGCCCTTGAAGGACTCGACCTGATTCAGGATCCGGATGACGACGTTGGTATGGAAGGCATTGAGCAGCTTCTTGAGCTGGACATTGAAACCCATGTGGATCCCGATGATCCGGGCAACGTTTATTTCCGAATGGAGGTAGGCCGTCGAGGCGAGGAAGCATTGCCCATCATGCCCAGGGATGTCCTGCTTATCCAGGACTGTTCAGCAAGCATGACACAGCGCCTTCTGGATAAATCCAAAGAAGGTCTTTTGCGTATCTTGAATGGGTTGCGTCCGGGGGATCGTTTTGACATCGTTCGCTTTGCAGACGATACGGAAGTCTGTTTTGGGAAAATGACACCCGTGTCACCGGTGTCAGTCGCACGCTCCAACTGGTTTATAAACGACATGCGTGCTCAAGGGTCCACTGATGTATTCGCATCGCTTGAACCGGCCCTGTCTCTTGATACGGAATCCGGCAGACCGATTATTGCCATTTTGGTTACAGATGGGATTCCAACTACGGGTTTGATAGACACTTCAGATATAATCGGGCAATTCAGCAAGGCAAATATGGGAGAAGTTGCGGTCTTCACGGTTGGCGCGGGCAGGCGCGTTAATGAGTATCTTGTCGATTTCATAAGCTTTATGAACCGGGGCGATGCCCTTATCGTTGAAGAAAGGGCGGAATTGCCAAAGGCCATGGAGCGGCTTGGAATGGAGTTGTCCAGGCCGGTTCTGACTCACCTCAGCTTTCGATCAGCCGGTCATACCGGGCTTGAGGTGTATCCACGTTCACTGACTCATTTGTATCTGGACAGGCCGCTTGTGCTTTACGGCCGGTTTCCGAGCGAAGCAGATCGCATTGCTTTCCAGATCGTGGGAAGGTCCTCCGAAGGCCTTAAGGACATGGTTTTCAAGATGGAATTGAGTGACGCTCACTCCGGAGACCAGGAAATCCGAAAGGGCTGGGCAAGACAGAAGGCGTATGATATGATTTCCGAGCATATCAGGACTGGCGATGACACCATATTGAGATATATTGCCGAAATCGTGGATGCGCACGATCTGGGTGTTCCATATGCAAGGCAAATCCTTGAGTCGGGTAATAGATGACGCCGTTACGGCGGAAATGGATTTTTGAGTTGATGAATGGCGCGTATACAGGGTAATCAATATCCGGTGCGAGGCATGTTGATGAAAATCTCTTCTTAGCCCGCCCTTGACCTCGGGGCTCGAAATTCCTATCGTTGCCACTCTTGCACAGGGGTGGAACGCCTTCCAGTTAACGGAAAGGAAATCATAAAATTGATGAATATTGTGGTCGAAAACATGGGTGCATGCCGTAAAACCCTTAAAATAGAAATGCCGGCTGAAAAGGTAAAGTCGACTTATGATGAAGTGCTGGACGCCTATTCCAAGTCGGCGAAATTGAAGGGGTTTCGTCCGGGCAAGGCTCCAAGGCAGCTTGTGGAGCGCCGCTTTTCGAAGCAGATCTCGGAAGATGTGAAGGAACGTCTTGTACCTGAAGGATATCAGGAGGCCGTCAAGGAAAAATCCCTCAATGTCGAATCGGTCCTGGAGATGGGCGAAGTTTTACTTGATCCGGAAAAGGGAATGAGCTTCGACGTAACCGTGGATGTTCGTCCCGAATTCGAACTTCCCGATTACCGGGGTATACCTGTCAAGAAGGAAGAACCCAGCGTCACCGACGATGAAGTTGATCAGGCCATTGAACGGATAAGGCAGCAGCAGGCCTCATATGAAGACGTTGAGGACAGGGAAATCAAGCGTGGTGACATGGCGTTGGTGGATTATGAGGGAATGTTGGACGGCCGGTCGATCGAATCGCTTGGAGATGCCGTCAAAGGGCTGGGCGAGCGCAGGGATTTCTGGGTAATGGTGGATGAAAACGCGTTTCTTCCGGGATTCGCCGATGGCCTTGCAGGAATGAAGCCCGGTGACCGCAAGCAGATCTTCGTTGATTTCGACAAGGGTTTTGCCGTTAAGGAATTGGCTGGAAAACAGGCGACATACTTTGTCCATGTCAAAGGGGTTCGGGAACAGGTGCTGCCGGAACTGAACGACGAGTTCGCGAAACAATTCAATATGGATTCCCTGGAAAAGTTGAGGGAAGCGGTCCGTGAGGATCTCAAGGGCATGGCCAGGGACCGTATCATGTCCAGCCAGCGCAGCGAGATAATTAAACACCTGCTTTCAAAAGTTACCATGGATGTTCCAGAGTCAGTGGTCGATCGTGAAACTAAGTCGATTGTGGATGAAATTGTTCGGAACAATACCGCGCGCGGTGTCAGCAGGGATGAGATCGTGGAAAAGAAGGATGAGATAATGGAGACGGCCGGGCGCAATGCGGATGAACGCGTCCGTATTCAATTCATATTGGATGCCATTGCGGAAAAGGAGAAAATCGATGTGTCCGAAGATGATTTGAGCGGACACATTAATGCATTGGCTGCGCAATATGGCATGGATCTATCGTCGTTTCGCGCGGAGTTGGAGAAAAGGGACGCGTTGGAAAGCACAAGAAATGAATTGCGACGCAACCGAACCGTGGAATTTCTGTTGGAACAGGCGGATGTAAAGGAATAGTATATCAAGGAAAGTGAAAGGAAATAATATGGACTCAATGAATCAGGTGCTGGTGCCGATGGTCGTCGAACAGACGAGCCGTGGCGAGCGTGCATTTGACATATACTCGCGACTGCTCAAGGAGAGGATCATCTTCATAGGCACGGCCATCAATGATGATATCGCCAACTTGATCATAGCTCAGATGCTTTTTCTGCAGGGTGAAGATACAGACAAGGACGTCAACCTGTATGTTAATTCCCCCGGCGGATCGGTTACCGCCGGACTGGCTATATATGACACGATACAGTTTCTGAAATGCGATGTTACTACATACTGTGTGGGGCAGGCGGCGAGCATGGCGGCGGTCCTGGTTGCCGCGGGAACCAAGGGCAAGCGTTATGCCCTGCCCAATGCGCGTATATTAATTCACCAGCCATGGGGTGGTGTACAGGGGCAGGCTTCGGACATCAGCATACAAGCCAACGAAATTCTGCGCTTGAGGGACTCACTTAACCGAATCCTTTCCCACCATACGGGCAAGTCGCTTGATACCATCTCAAAGGATACTGAGCGCGATTTTTTCATGACCGCTGCGGATTCCGCCAAATATGGTATAGTGGATGAAGTGATCGCTAATCGAAAAGATGTTGAAAAGAAAGGCAAGTAAGGAGTGGCTGCACGAAACAATTATCCTAGATGTTCATTCTGCGGCAAGATGCAGAGCGAAGTAGAAAGGCTGATTGCAGGACCCAGTGTATGGATTTGCGATCAATGTGTGGATCTATGCCATTCTCTGATACAGAATGAATCGGGAAAGGGCGGCCGTAAGCGGTCTCCGGAACTTAAGGTTCCCAAGCCCCACGAGATCGTTAAATTGCTGGATGAATATGTTGTAGGCCAGGATCAGGTAAAGAAAATCCTGGCCGTGGCCGTGCATAACCATTACAAGCGCGTGAAGAACCGTGCCGGCGGCAAGGTAGAGGATGCTCATGATGATGTTGAAATTGAAAAAAGCAACATCATGATGGTCGGCTCGACTGGATCAGGGAAAACCCTGCTGGCAAAGACCCTTGCCCGAATACTTGATGTTCCGTTCAGTATCTCCGACGCCACCACCCTTACCGAAGCCGGATATGTAGGGGAAGACGTTGAAAACATACTCTTGCGCCTATTGCAGTCTGCCGATTTCAATGTTGAACGGGCCGAACTCGGGATAGTGTATATCGATGAGATCGATAAGATAGGCAGGCGCATGGAAAATGTGTCGATCACGCGCGATGTCTCCGGCGAGGGAGTTCAGCAGGCGCTATTGAAGATTCTTGAAGGCTCGGTGGCCAGCGTGCCTCCGCAAGGAGGGAGAAAGCACCCTCAACAGGAATATATTAAGATTAATACGGAACATATATTGTTTATCTGCGGCGGTGCGTTTGTGGGTATAGACGATCTAATTCGGCGCAGGAAGGACAAGGGATTGCTGGGATTCGGGCAGGATGAGTCTGCAGGAGGAAAACCGGCCACAAAGGAAGCTGCCCCTCGTGTTGAAACGGAAGACCTGCTCCAGTATGGATTGATTCCGGAATTTGTCGGCAGAGTTCCTGTGGTGTGCAGGCTGAATGAACTCAGTGAAGACGATCTTGTACACATACTTACGGAACCGAAGAACTCGATGATCCGTCAATACACGAAACTCCTGGCCATGGAGGGAGTCGAACTGTCATTTACGGATTCGGCTTTGAAGGAGATAGCGCGTATTGCAAAACGGAAGGGTACCGGCGCACGCGGGTTAAGGGCGATACTCGAACATATCATGCTGGACGTGATGTACGAAGTTCCTATGAAGGGCAATATCAAGAAGTTCAGGATTGATAAATCCATAGTGTCCGGACATAGGGAGGCTTTCGGGATATCGGATGAATCGTTGAAGATTGCCTGATCCCCCGATCGGACACGTAACATGCTCTACAGGCTTCCCGTCATAAGTTGCATCTGGGCAGTCCTGGCCGCCCTGACTTTGACGTTCCCGCAGGATGTCGCTGCCAGGGAAGTGTCTATAACTCTCCTGCATACCTCCGATTTACACGGTTTTGTGTTTCCTGTTACAGACTACGACGGCAACAAAGAAGTGGGCGGTATATTGCGATTGGCCTCTGCCATTGAATCGGAACGCGAGGGCCTTCATAATGTACTGCTTCTCGACAGCGGTGACACATATCAGGGAGGTGCCGAAAGCCTTCTAACAAGAGGCCGTATAGTGAATGAAGCGCTGGGGTGGCTGGGTTTTGACTCATGGGTGCTTGGCAATCATGAGTTCGACTGGGGGCTGGAATGGCTGGCCGGACTTCTTGAAACATGCCCTGTTCCGGCTCTTGGCGCGAATATTTCGTCGCGCCCCGGCACTGAAAACCCTCTCCATACGGTAAAACCGTTTATTATCCGCGACATGGACGGTGTCCGCGTGGCGGTTATAGGCCTGACGACTCCGGCGATTCCTACCTGGAGCAGGCCGCATCTTCTCGGAAACCTTCTCTTTTCCAAGTCCGTGGAAACCTTAAGGAAGGTGATGCCGGCTGTTCGTGAACATCAACCGGACATCATGGTAATGATTACTCATCAGGGTTATGGCCGGTTTGGAGACAATTATGCAAACGAAATCAATGCAATAGCCGGACACTTTCCGGAACTGGACGTGATCCTCGGTGGTCATACGCATCAAGTGGTTCACGGCGCGGATGTGAACGGGGTTTTATACGTTCAGCCCGGATATCACGGCATATGGCTTGGCCGCGTAGACCTCGTCTACGATACCGTGCGAAGGGAATTGGTCAAGAGGGAGTCTAAAATCATTCATGTCGGGGATAACTACGAAAAACACGAAGGACTCCTCAGTGCCTTGGAAGATGACCTGGAGCGTGTGGATCGTATCCTGGAAGGAAAGGTTGGTTACGCAAAGGCTGATATCTCGGCGAAATCCAGCCTTCCTGGACAATCACCCATGCAGCAATTGATCTGCAGGGCGATTTCGTATGCATCGGAAGCTGAAATCGTCCTTCACGGCATTCTCTCAGACGGAAACCTTTATGAGGGCGAAATCCTTGAGCGGGATATTTGGAGGATCGTTCCGTATGAGAACACGATAGGGGTCATGATGCTTACTCCTGACGAATTGCGGGATATTCTTGAGGAAAACGCCGGGCAATTGCGTGGTTACCGCGGCATGGGAGTGTACGGAATAAAATATGATCTTTACCCGGATGCTTCCGAAGGAATGCGCGTTGGGAATATGCTTTTACCGGATGGTTCCACAATGCACCCTCGCAGACGCTATGCGGTGGCCATGAACAGTTATGTCCTGGCATCCGGAGGAGGGCGGTTCCCTGTAACGCGAAGGACTGCCGACCAGCCAATTTCCAGATTGAGAATGCTGGATATAGACACGCGTGATGCCGTGCGGAATTACATCGCGAATAACAGCCCGGTGATTCCGGAGTCATACAACATGGTTACTATTGTCAGATAGATCCATACATCCATTATATTGAAATGCGAATCAGAGATTATACGACTTTTCGAGTTGGGCTGGGTACGGAGGTTGATGAGCATGTGCTCATCTGGCTGTTACTGGGTTTCGTCTTCTTTCTGCCGATCTCCACATCTTTTTCGCAGCCTTTCGCGTATCTTGCGGTAGGAGTATGGGCATACGGCTTGTTCCGTCGCAGGGATTTCAGTTTCATGTCATCACCGTGGTTTTGGCCTGTATGCCTGTTTGCGTTTCTCACACTGCTTGCAGCACTCATGGGGCCTAATCCAATGGATAGTATTCCAAAGAGCCGCAGATTGTTGCTGATGAGCTTGATCTTCCCCCTTGGCTCACTATTCAGGACGGATCATCATGATGCACGCGCAAATACTTTCATATTGATGGGGCTTTTCGTTGCCGGAACCAGCCTGCTGGGCGTTTGGGATATAATCCGCGTCCCTTTCAGCGTGTTTCGGGGAGAAAACCTTTATGATACGGGGAACATGCGGGATCCCCAATTATATATGATGGGTATCTGTTTCATACTGGCATTATGGAAGGAAGGTGTAAGGCGTTCATGGGGGAACTTGATGACTTGTGCCCTCATGCTTAATGTGCTTGGAGTCATCCTGCACTTCAAGAGGGGGGTATGGCTTTCTCTTTTTATTGCTGCCTTCATGATTGCGTGCGTGTCAAGGCAACGCCGGATTATAATGATAATGGGGTTATTGGTGCTATTTATGGCGGCACTTCCTCAGACACGCGATCGGATCAATCTGCTTCAGGAGGAGTTCCTTGTTGAGACCGGCGGCCGCTATGTTCTGTGGACGCAAATTGCGCCGAGAATGATTCTGGATTATCCAGCAGGGACAGGGCCTCGAGGCCTGGAGCACGAGGATTTTCTGGAATATTCCACGCATATTCAGCCGGGCCTGAACCATTTACATAATAATTTCATGCAGGTTGCCGTGGATTCCGGCTGGGCAGGGCTTATTGTGTGGATATGGTGGATGGCCCTTTCCGGGATAATAATGATCAGGCTGCATATTTATCACAGGAAAAACGCCCCTGAAACAGCTGCGCTGGCCCTGGGTTGTTTCGGGGCTTTCACAGCCCTCATGCTTAATGGAATGGTGGAATACAATTTCGGTACCGGTGTTATTTTCATGGCGCTGATCATGTTGATGGGGATTGCTCAATCCATACGTGATTCAAGCATGCATGATGAGAGGGGAGACTTGTCATGAGGTCGTCATTCCCTTTGGGCAGGGTTTTCGGCATCCGTATAGGTGTACATGCCACGTTTGTTCTTATCCTTATATGGTTCGGGTGGCTTGGTTGGCAGCATGGAGGCATGAATTCAGCCATGTGGGCTCTGGCCCTGGTATTGGTTCTGTTTACTTGTGTTGTACTGCATGAATTGGGTCACAGCGTAGCCGCTAAATTCTTCGGAATAGAGGTGCATAGCATTACCCTGCTCCCAATCGGCGGGGTGGCGGCCATGAAAGCAATTCCGGAAGAGCCTCACAAGGAGCTGATTATAGCAGTGGCAGGCCCGATGGTGAATGTGGTTATTGTCGCTGTTCTCGTATTGGCGGTGGGAGGAATGCCGGGTTGGGCTGACATGCCCGTGTTGCCTGGAACAGTAGGTGAGCTGGCAAACCACATTCTCTTAGCCAACATTGTCCTGGTGATTTTCAACATGATACCGGCCTTTCCGATGGATGGTGGGCGTGTTTTGCGCAGCATGCTTGCCTCTGTCATCCCATACGGCAGTGCAACTGCATGGGCCACCGGCATAGGACAGTTTCTGTCCGTTGCCTTCTTCGTGATGGGTTTCTGGATTACACCCCTTCTGATGATTATTGCTGTTTTCGTATTTCTCGGCGCCGAAAGTGAAAACCGCATGGTGCGAATGAAAGACAGTCTGAGGGATGTTCATGCCGGCGATATCATGATGACCGATTATGCCGCGGTCAGCCCTGATGACACCCTCAGGATATGCCTTGATTATTATTACCGACGCAGACAGGAGGATTTTCCGGTGTTTGTGGATGGAGGCATGATCGGATTGCTCCCTCGCAGAATATGGCAGGAGGCGCTGCATCGACATGGAGAAAAGGCGCGCGTTGAGGATCATATGCTAAGAAGATTTGTCAGCCTTCATCCCGATACAGTGCTGGCATCCGCATTTCAGGATATATTGGCCATGAATCAGGGTGTGTATCCCGTCATGGAACACGGACAAATGAGAGGATTCATTACTCCGGAATACGTTTCCCGCCATCTGACATTCCTGCAGGGAGCACGGCACCGGAACCGTCAATTCGACCACAATGATTCAAAGACGGAAAGGCCCTCGCGCTTTTCAATTGACCTGGGGTGATTCGCGCCGGTTATCCTCGCATTCGGTCGGTCGGCAAGCAGGGAACAGGCATCTTTAAGATGTTTCAATATTTGGACTCTTTTTATTATGTAATCCTATCGGCGCGCGGCAAGCCTGACATGTCTCAAATAAACGATTGCGGCTGTTGCTCTATATGTCGAAGAGACAACTTATTAATTCTCCTCCTCTTCCAATCTAGTTCGGAGCCATGTCAGTAAAGTCTCCCTGTCCAAATTGTCATTTTCGAGCTGATATTCATATGCCTTCCTGACCCAGTGTCCTGTTTCCGGGCCTTCCGGTACACCCATGGCCATGATATCATGGCCGTTTATCAGGGGTTTGGGCAGTGCCGGTTCATTACGTAGGCGCTCTACAAAATCCTGGAGAAATGCATAGTTGTCGAGCTTGCCGTGACTTGCCAGGCAGTCAAGCCTGTGGAGTTCAAGTTCCTCATGGAAGAAATCGGTCCCCAGCATTCGTTTAAGCGTTGAAGGCCGCATGTCCTGAACGTGCATGAATCGCATGTGATTGCGGACTATGGCAGTTACTGTCTTGACTATTTCATTCGGAAGTCTGAGGCGTCGGAGTATTCGTTCAGTCATCTCTGCGCCCACCTCGTCGTGTCTGTCAAAGCGAATGCGCTCCTTGCCATCGCTTCCGGGTCCGATTGAGGCCGTTTCCGGCTTGCCTACATCATGAAGCAGAACGGCATAGGCCAGCACGGGAGATGGGTTCTCCATTGCGTTGAGCATCAATGCCGTATGCGTAAGAACATCACCCTCCGGATGAAATTGCGGGGGCTGTTTCTGTCCGGCAAGCGCGTCAATCTCCGGCAGAATAATCCTTAGAAGGCCTGTTTCCCTCAGTAGAAGTATGCCGTCACCAGCGCGTGGTGATTCAGTAAGCAGACTTGACAATTCATTTTGAATCCGCTCAGAACTGACCTGCCTGATGCTCTCGGCGTTTTTGACTATGGCGTCAAAGGTGTCCGGTTCTATGCGGAAATCGAGGACCGATGCAAATCGCACAGCGCGAAGCATTCGCAGCCGGTCTTCCACGAAACGATCATAAGGAGATCCTATTGCCCGAACTATACGCGCATCAAGATCCCTTTGCCCGTCGGTATGGTCTATTACATTTCCGGTTTCCGGGTCATAGAAAAGCGCATTTATGGTAAAATCCCTGCGCCTGGCGTCTTCTTCGGCGGTACAGAACTCCACCGAGGACGGGCGCCGTCCGTCACGATATTCCAGGTCGCGCCGGAACGTGCTGACTTCATATGCATGCCCGGCATGTGCTACAACCATGACTCCGAAATTCTTCCCTGTTTCATATGTTTTAGGGAAAAGCGAATTGACTTCATCAGGCTTGGCATCGGTAACTATGTCAATGTCCTTTGCGGTACGCCCTAGGAGCTTGTCCCGCACATATCCTCCCGCCCAATAGGTTTCATGCCCGGCACGGCGGAGTACTCCGAGTACATGCAGGGCACCACGTTCGAGATGAGTCGTTATTGTCATTATTACCTGTCTTACGGTGCAGGGTGAGGGAAATCATGTCAATTCATGCAGAAGGCGTCTTGCTATCAGCTTCATGTCTTCAAAGTCAGGGTAAACGTTCTCACGTCTCTTGAATTCAGCAGAGTGGTGATGCAGCCGCCCGTTGATCATGACGGGAGGAACATCGCAGTGAAGCATTTCGTGGAAGACGATATATCTTATGAATCTTTCCGGCACCACGGATCTGTCCAGTATGGGATTGATTCTGATCAGGCGCTGCGCCTCGCTGTAGGATCCGTATTGTATGCATCTTCGACGCCGATTTTTTCGTTTGGGTGAACTTCTGCCCCATGTTATTGCGCAGTCGATTCGGTTGTTAAAGAAGGTATCATTGACTTCTCTGTAGATCTGCTTGATGTCATAAGTCCGCCCTGAAGTGCGTATCGGTTGTTCCCTTCCCTTGCCGGGTGCGTGAGTTGGTATATCCTGGGCGAAACGCTGTATTACGGCCCATGCAGAGCGGCGACCGTAGCGAAGATATGTGCTAAGCGCCTTGATAACCGGCGTTGGAGCGTTAAGGAAGTGTTCGTTCATGCGCAAACTCAATTTCTTTTCAACCTTGCGGATTGTCAGCATGGATATCCTGTTTCTTGTGATCACCAGTTCGACAGGTTGATCCAGTTCCCGTTCCAGCCATGTTTTAAACTGGAAGCAAGTCCGCTTTTCAAATGCATCCCACAGTGAAGGTTGTATCAGGGTATCTCTCATAAGTACTAATAATTATCCTGCCGGTCCTATTTCAGGACAGATTGGGTCCATAATAGTACAAATTCAGACCCGCGGGAAATATCAAACCTGGATTCGATTAACGCGCGATGACTCAAGTAAATGAGCCGGCAGCAGTTCCGGTCTTGCCGAATGATTGGGCCAAATGCTTTCAATGATAAATTTAACGGAGTAA
>SLRP01000122.1 GCA_007130845.1 Kiritimatiellia bacterium
CCATTTACATGCCTATGATACCGGAAATGCCGATTGCCATGCTTGCCTGCGCACGTCTTGGAGCTATTCATTCCGTTGTTTTTTCGGCCTTCAGCTCGGATGCATTGAAGAACCGCATTCACGATTGTAAATCGCATATGGTCATAACCGCGGATGCCGGTTTTCACGGTGGCAAGACGATAGAACTTAAGAATAAGGTTGATAAGGCTCTTAATGAATGCCCCACGGTTAAAAAGGTCGTGGTTTTTAATCGCGCAGGATCAAGGATAGATATGAATGAAGGCCGCGATTTATGGTGGCACGATGAAATGGATGCATCGGACATTTCTGATGAATGCGAGCCCGAGCATGTGGAATCAGAGGATCCTCTTTTCATTCTTTATACAAGCGGAAGCACCGGTAAACCCAAAGGTGTTCTGCATACGAGCGCTGGATATAATCTCTTCACCCATTTGACTTTCAAGTACATATTTGACTATCGGGAGGACGATGTATTCTGGTGTACCGCGGATATTGGGTGGGTAACGGGCCATTCGTACTTGGTCTACGGGCCGCTTTCCAACGGCGCTACGAGCGTTATGTTCGAAGGGGTTCCAACGTATCCGGAACCGGACCGTTTCTGGAAGATTGTGGCTGATTACAAGGTTAATATATTTTACACGGCTCCCACGGCTATTCGCGCACTTATGAGGCTTGGGGACGATTGGCCCAACAGGCATGATCTCTCCTCCCTTCGGCTTCTGGGGAGCGTTGGCGAGCCTATAAACCCCGAGGCATGGATATGGTATTACAAGGTTATAGGCGGGGAAAAATGTCCAGTCGTGGATACATGGTGGCAGACCGAGACAGGGGGGATAATGATCTCCACGTTTCCGGGAGCTATTCCTGCCAAGCCGGGCTCTGCAGGTAAACCATTTTTCGGCATTGAACCGGAGATTCTCAGGGAAGACGGATCGAAAACTGAACCGAATGAAGGAGGAAGCCTTGTTGTTGTAAAGCCGTGGCCGGGGATGCTGAGAGGCGTCTATGGAGATCCAAAAAACGAGCTGATCAAGAATGTCTATTTTTCCAGATATCCCGGGAAATACTTCACTGCGGACGGGTGCCGAAAGGATATGGACGCATATTACTGGCTGCTGGGACGGATTGACGATGTAATCAATGTATCGGCACACAGGTTTGCCACAGCGGAGATTGAGAGCGCCCTGGTGTCACATGATTCTGTCGCTGAAGCGGCCGTGGTTGGTTTTCCTCATGAAACCAAGGGACAGGGTATATACTGCTTTGTCACACTGAAATCCGGGAACGAACCTACCGAGTCGTTGAACAAGGAGCTGATTCAGCACGTACGCGATAATATAAGTCCAATCGCCACGCCGGAGCGGATTCACTTCACGAATTCGTTGCCCAAAACGCGTTCCGGGAAAATAATGCGACGTATACTCAGAAAAATAGCCGAGGGGAATGTGGACGACATAGGCGACACATCGACACTGGCTGACCCCGATGTCGTAAATGATTTGATCAAGGGGCGCGGGCAATAATAGCAGCTGTTTGCAGGAAAACGAAGTGCTTGTCCCGGTTCGGTTAATGTGCGTTTCACGTCCCGAATTGCGCCGTTGGAATGATTATAAAGTGAATATTATCCTGTCGAAAAATCATGATCCGTACTGGAACCTGGCCTTGGAAGAGTATCTTATGGATACTGCGACCGGCAGGACTCCGTCGTTGTTGTTCTGGCGCAGCAAACCCTCGGTCATCATAGGAAAGAATCAGAATCCATGGAGAGAATGCAATCTTTGTGCGATTCGGAAGTACGGAGCATGTCTGGCCCGCAGATTGTCCGGAGGCGGGGCTGTGTATCATGACCGTGGAAATCTCAACTATGCCTTTATTCTTGAACGCACAGCGTACAATGAAAAAAGGCAATTCGGCGTAATTCAACGGGCTCTGAAGGGGTTGGGGATTGAGACACAGATCATGAATCGAAACAGCCTCATGGCCGGTGATTATAAGATATCCGGTAATGCGTTCTGTTTTCGAAAAGAATCGGCCATGCATCACGGCACAATTCTGGTAGACAGTGATCTTGACCGCCTGAGAAAATATCTTGTTCCTGAACAGTACGGTATCGAAACACATGCCATTGGATCGATTAAATCAGAAGTGATAAACTTGAGGGATCTAGATTCAGCGATTTCCATGGAGGACGTTAGAAACGCCGTCTCTAATGAATTCAGCCGCTGCTACAACGTATCCCGAAATGATGTGTCAGCGGAAAATCTTGTAAAATCCGATATTATAGAGTCGCGAAGAAGACATTATTTATCCGATGAATGGATATATGATCATACACCTTCTTTCAGTATTACACTGATGAAATCGTTTAAGTGGGGGGCGATGCAGTTGGACTTCAGGGTGGAGAAGGGAAGGGTGATAAGATCTGCTGTGGAAGGGTTGTCACAATTGGAGGCAAAGGCAATTTCCGAAACGTTGACCGGATGCTGTTTCCGGGGGGGGGAACTGGGCAGTGCGGCAGGATCTCTGAAAGGCAGTCGGTATAGCGATATACGCGAATGGCTGGAGTGTCTGTAATAATTACGGCTGTGTTACCATGATAATGGCCGAGGCTGTGTTCCAGCGTTTCATGGATTCTGCCCATTTTGAGCACACGGTTTATGTCCTAACAGTAATTGATAAGGCCGCTCGCATGCCTCGATATGGAATGAACGCTCTTCATATATGAAACCGGATTTGGTCATGATATTTACCCATGTAGATTTCGGGAAGAGCCCGGTTATGAGTCTGTCGAGCTCTATTCTCACATCGTTGTTTTCGCGTATAATATGGGTAAATATTGTTTCAATTACAGTATCCTCCGGATCAGGATCATGGGTGTATTCAAGATAAGTAAGCTGAATGTCGTTCATGGAGCGTGTCCGGCTCTCGAATTGAGGACTCTTGAAGGTTTCCTTGAAATTATCAGGAGCGGTGATGACAACTCCATTTGTTGTCAGGTGCGATAAAGCGGTGGTAAAAACAGCCATAAGATCTGTTTCCGACAGCATGTGGCTTATGGCGTCGTGAATAAGCACGGCCTTGAATTTGCAGTTAAGCCTTACCGTTCTCATATCGCCGGCATGGTGGTCAACCGACGGATTAAGCCGCATGAAATGCTCAAGCATTCTTTCGAAGATATCCACGGCTGTTACGTTGAATGAGGGGGCAAGGTGCGAAAGATTATGGCCTCCTCCTACACCGAGTTCCAGAATGCGGTGTTTACCGGGTCCCAGAAGATCTGTAATTGTTTTATTCCAACAGCCCGCCTCCTCCAGGTATTCATCTGGATCGCTAATCAGCGGCCAAAGAAAGGCCAGAACATCGTAAAGCCTGTTACAGGGTATGTCCTGAATGTTCATTTGATTTTGCAAACAGGTGTTTCAATGTAAGCCACATTATCCAGCATATCGGCCCGAATGGAAGGAAACCGCCGTAGCCCGGGAACGGCATTTCAAAGATATGCATGGATTGAACGTACGGTATGGTATAATACCATTTGGGCATACTCCAGAAGTTCCACATTTCCCATAAGAACCCGCAAATAAGTGAAGCAATCGCCAGAGTAAACAGATCGGTATAATTTCCATCCTTCAGGTGGTTGAATGGCGTTCTAATCCCGGCCAATGAAAGTGCGGGCGCAAGCACGGCCATGGGAAGCACCCATGTCATGAAAAACAGGTGTACAGGATAATATCCAAGAGCTGCGAATCCGGCCGTTCCTACGGCCATGATGCAGAGCAGTGTGTTTCTGGAGGGTGTTTGCCATCTTGGACCATTGCTATATGCGGTTCGAAACCATTGAAAACTCATAAGCAAATCCGATGTCGCAAATATTGCGGGAAAGACAGTGGAAAAGCTCAGGGTTGCCAGAATGATATACTGCGCAGCCGAATAATGTTCCACCCCAGCATAATACCAGTTCTGCACAAAACGGTTCAGGAATTCAAAATACCACCATGCCGCCGCTGACGCTGGAAACAGGGCTGCAAATTCTCCAGTCCGGCCGGCAATACGCGAGCATCCTGTCCGTCGATAGACCATGCCGTCCACGGCAAAAATGTATCCAAGCCAAAGGGGAAAGAACGTATGATCCTGAATTATTCCGAGCCAGTCGAAACGCCCCCAAGCGCAAATCCATGAAATTATCGTCAGGACAATGCCTGCCCATCCCCACCAGGGCATGGGTGAGGGTGTCGGAACTGCCGTTACATTCCTGCCCTTGCGGAAACCAAACCAGGTCGGGAATATCAGTATTGTTATTGCCGTCAAAAAAAGCAGTGAATAGATGAAGAATTTAAGGATGGAGAACGGCGCATGATCAACGTATTGGGTCAGGGGAGGAAATTCCACCAATAGACGTCCAATGCCGAGGTGAATACCTGTCAACAGCAAGGGGATCACCATGAACATCAGGGCGGCTGCAATGATTGATCTTCGTTTCATTGTGTAGTTATCCTTTGTCCCTAATCCCGGATCCTCCGCCTTTGCTCTTAGTCAATAGGGATGTCTGCTGAAACATATCAGGATGATTTCCTGTATCAATGTACATGGATGCAGAACAGACTACTCGTCATGGACAACTGCACTGTCCATAATCTGCTCAATCACAACCCCGGTCGAGTCCCTGGGTGACCGCAATCCCATAAGGCGGGTGATAGTAGGCGCAATATCGATAAGACGATGGGCCACATGGGTTTCAGGGTACCC
>SLRP01000079.1 GCA_007130845.1 Kiritimatiellia bacterium
GCTGGCCCCGATCGTTAAAGAACAGGTATTCCGGAGCATCCATTTCCTGCCCTTCCAGAACTGGGAGAAGGCTTCTTCCCTCGATGGGCTCAGTCACAGTTCCCCTGAACTCTTGAGGATATTCAACTCCCGCGATTTCAAGCGCGGTGGGCATTATATCTCCTACCCAGCCTACGGTTCTGGTGATTCTCGGTGATTGTATAACATCCGGCCAGTGGACGATGCCGTGTGTTATTGCGCCGCCTTCCCATAGCAGGGATTTAGATCCGTAATAGGGCTTGTTCAAAAGCGGACCCACATGGGTAGCAGCTCCATTGTCGGACATGTAGAAGATAAGGGTATTATCCAACTGCCCCAAATCCTCCAGCGCATCGATGAGACGGCCGACGTTTTCGTCCACATTTTCCATCATAGCGGCGTGAACCGCCAGTTTCCGCTTGAATACTTCGGTTCTTTCCTCTGTATAGAATATCCGGCCGTCCGCGAACCGTTTTCTGTATGGAGCGTCTTCCGGGAAAAGGTCCTCGCGAATCAAGCCTTCAAGCCTGTTTTTCTCTACCTTTCCGAGGTCCTCATAATATGGAATGTATTTATCCACCAGCTCCTGCGGCGCTTGAAGCGGCAGGTGCGGCGCCCGGTATGCCATGAACATGAAGAATGGCGCTTCGTCGTCCCCGGAGGCTGCCTCTCTGATCATCTCTATCGACCTGTCGGTCATTCCGTCCGTAGCGTAGAATGCCTCTGCAGTGCGCCCGTGGTTCTCTGTATAAGGATACCGTTCACCTTCCTTGGTCTCCGGCCGGAAATAGCAATGCATATGATAGGTCCTGTCGAACCAAAGCTCGGCACGTTCGTTGCCTTCAAGATATGTATGCCTGTCGTCCGGGGTAAAAAAGAAGTGATCTTCGCCTTTGATGATTCCGAAGAACTTGTCGAAGCCGCGCTGCGCGGGTAGCGCGTTGAAATCAGCTTCTATTTCCTCTTCTGTTAGTTCCCATCCAGGATGCGTTTGCTTCCACCAGTCGCGCATTGCGGGCTGTTTTTTCAACAGGCTTCCGCCCAGATGCCATTTACCGGTCATCATGGTGGTATAACCGGCTTCGCTTAGAAGCTCGGCCATAGTAGGCAGATCGTACGGCATGCGCGCGCGGTATGCCGGAAGATCCACTTCGCGCTGCCATCCGCCGAGTGATCCGGCCGCGAACCCCGCGTGTGCCGAGTCACGGCCGGTAAGCAATGTTGCCCTTGAAGGGCTGCATCGCGCGTTGGTGTAGAATGTTTGAAACCGCAGTCCGTTATAAGCCAGCTGGTCTATGTTGGGTGTGTGTATCTCACCCCCGTAGGATCCCAGATCCGAGTAACCCGAGTCATCGGTCATTATGACTATTATGTTGGGTCTGGAATCTGCCGCCGCAAACAGCGTCAGCGGTTTGAAATACAGACACGCGATAATTGCCAGTACCGGCAATATGCTCATTTTCTTCACTCTCATGGCATGTTCCTTTTCCTTGTTACTTTTTCCATGACCAATAGGCCAACTGGTGCGAGATCTCATAAAAATTTTCTTTTGACGGCGAACATATTGTTATTCCGGCCGCATATCAGGTCGTCAGCATGCTTTAGCCGTACGTCTATTTCTCATTTGTCCGGTTCAATGATATTTCCCGTATGACGCCGGCTACCGTTTTATTGTCTGCCGGCCCCGCAATGATACCGAGGTCAATCACATCCTCCTGAAGCCGGACAGTTCCATAGCGTATTTCACGGGATCCAACCTCTTCAGGTTCAAGGGTTGTATCTCCAATTTTGAGTAACAGCGGAGCGCATTCATCAAGGTATTCACCGGTAACAGTCACTTCATACCGTGCTTCTGCGCGCACATCCACGGCATACGTGGCGGAATCGTGCTGCTCGGTAAAACCTACAGCGCCATTGAACGGGGCGCGTACTGTTCCGGTCACCTTTTGAGGCGCGTTGCCGGGTATTACATCCGGCGGCAGGTGCGCCCAGCATCTCTCCATCCCTTTATAACGGGGATCTCCGATGAGAAATGCAGGCATCCAGAAACCCCGTCCGCTTGCCATCAGCTTGTCCCACTCCTTGCGGCACCGTTTTGCCAGGGTCTTCACCCGCTCAGGATGAAGATCCGATATATCAGTTGTTTCCCCCGGATCATTTTTCATGTCGAACAGCTTTTCAATGCCGTCAGGAAGCCTGTGATATTTGAATCGCGGTCCGCGAATGGATGTATGAGTCTGCTCAAAATCGAGGGATGACGGGTCTTCAATGATCATTTTTGGACCTGTCATGGGTGATCCTTCCATGGCCACCGGAATCTGGAAGGAGTATCTCTCATCATCCGGGGTTGCAGGGTCGATCAATACAGGTTTCAAGGTCTTTCCATGCAAAGGTAGACGCTCCGGGATAATTGATTCCGGCACATCAGCCAGATCAAGAATTGTCGGCAGTATATCCTCGAATGTGCCGAATTGCGTGCGTTCCCCAGGCGGAATACGCCCGGGCCACCTCACGTAGAATGGCACTAGAATGCCATTTTCCCATACCATGGATTTCCGTCCCCGAAGCCCCAACGCATTTCTGCGTTCCCAGTCCTCACCGTCCATAGGCGTTCCCCCTGTTAACCTGCAAACAGGGGTGGCACCGTTGTCGCTTACGTACACGACAATCGTGTTGTCCGACACTCCCAGGTCGTCAAGCTCGTCAAGAAGCCGCCCTGTCGCCGTGTCCATTTGATGCAGCATCCCGTAGAATGCTGCAAGTGGCTTGGAATATCCTTCCTTCTCAAGCGGTTCGGTATACTCAGGAGCTGCTTCCCATGGTTCATGCGGCGCAATGAACGCAGTGATGGCGTACCATGGCCGGCCTGCTTCTGTCTGTCTGCGGATAAAATCTATGGTTAAATCAACTAGCAGTTCGCTGGTCCATCCCTTTTTCCGCACAAGAGTCCCGTTATTATCGAACCATGGATCCTTGTGCTGATAGCCTCCTCCCAGCGCCCATGCTTCATCATATCCGCGCTTATAGGAGCGCTGATCCGGCGTCCAGCCTTCTCCCCATTTTCCGATATGGGCGGAACGGTAGCCGGCACGGCCGAGATAGGAGGGAAGGAATACTTCATCCCGGCGGATGTAACCTCTGGGACCGACACCCCAGACTCCCGTATAATGGAAATTACGCCCTGTCAGAAAAGCGGCTCTCGAAGGTGTACATGCCGGGCCGGCAACGAAATTGCCGAACCATGCAGATTCCCCGGCCAACGCATCCAGCACAGGTGTTCGGGCCCACGGGTTTCCCGCGAATCCGCTGTCACCCGCCCCTTGATCGTCGCTCATTATCACCAGAATATTCGGTCTGGGATCAGCAGCCAGCCCCAGGGTAAGCGGCTTCAGGTAAAGACACGCTATTACCGCCAATACCGGGAATATACGCATTTTCGACTTTCTCATGGCCGCCTTTCTAACTGATTCCGTTTCCTATGACCACTTGGTCAGCCAGTGCGAGGTCTTGATGTTGTCCTTTGGAATCGGGTGTTCACTCTCGAGCAGGATTGTTCGGGATGTTCCCGAGCGCATGTCGAAATATGCGTCGCTGACATAAACAGGGGTTTCGCCGATTACTCCTTCGTCGAGTCCATCCAAATGCACACAGCGGGCGAACCTTTTGGCGCTGATGGTCACTTCGCATGCATGAATGCCGTTCCTGCTTTCCAGGTCGCGGATTTCGTTTATTTCCACTCCCGGCTCAGGCCATGGGACCGATTTCCAGAAAGACGGAAAGAATATATTGCCGCGTTTGACAGCATCGCATTCAAGTTCTCCGAACAGGAATGCGTCGGGTTTCCCGCTGAAATCGTTGTTATCAATGTCTATTACTGTCGTGCATGAATTGGCTGGAATGAAAACATTCTTTATTATCCTGCTCCAGATCCGTTCGCCGGTCACTGTTTCTTCGCCCGCGAACACTGTTCCATGGAATTCCTCAAGCGTGTCGTTACAGGCTACGAGCTGCCATCCGGATTCGTCATATCTGTTCTTCCATCCGATCTGCAGCGGATCAGCGGCCCGTCTAGCCGCGTAATAGGAGGCTTTGGGTCTTCCGTACCAGTCGAGGACGGACCAGCTCCCGGTGGGCCATGGATCTGAAAACATCCAGAACAATGCGCCGTTGTTGACCGGGCGTTTGGTCCGGTAGCCGAATAGTTCGTCCCACATGGACTCTGCATGCATGGTCATGCCGTATTTGATGAATTCAGCATGGTCTCCGGGGTTGCCGAAGAATGCCTGGCATAGAGCCAGTTGCTTTTCCGCAAATGTCCTAGAGTCATGATGATCATAAGGGTTGTAAGTAATCCTGTAATCCCAGAGATCGTCAATGGGCCAGTAATGGTCTTCAGGCATGAACTGCTCGAAGCTTTTTCGGCGTGCCGGCCCCTGTATGGCAAACTCCGAGTTGAATGCCGTTTGAATGTGGTTAACGTGGTTGCGGTAGTCGTAGAATCCCTTCGAATCTCCAGCGAAGGTTTCGGCGAGCGCGCTCAGATGCGAATCACCGGATTTGGGGTGGTTCCCGCTGTCCACATAGGCGTATGGCGATCCTCTCCGGTATGGCCGGAACGGATCCATGGTATGAACTATGCCGGGGATTATTTCATCGAAAAGCGAATCCCCATGATTCATCATTTTCCTGTAGAAATCGCCCGACTTCTCATTTCCGCCAACCCAGTACACAATGGATGTGTGTGA
>SLRP01000004.1 GCA_007130845.1 Kiritimatiellia bacterium
GGCCTTTGGAACTTCCGATCCGGAGGATCTTGCCGAGAAGATTCTCGAGCTTTCGGCGAATCCGCGGTTGGTCAATAAATTGACCTCGACCGCTTACGAGGAAGTCCGCAGTAGATTTTCCCTTTCCTGTATAGGTGGCCGAGTGGATGAATTTATCGGCATGTCCGAGAAATTGGCCGCCTGACTCCCGATTGGAGGGAACTCGAACGGGTCAGGCTTAAGCGCTTATGTGTTCCACTCCCCGAAAACGTCCGAGGCTGCCCAACGGCAACCGGCACGCCCTTTTGCGAAAAAAATGGCAGGCAATCTTTTGGACAGGTGAGTTTTTCGAAAACTCGGGATATCCAAACCCGTTCTGAGTGATGTATAGATTTGTGTTTTATTTGATCCCCTGCGTCACCGTATTTGTCATCGGTTGTGGCGTGATGGATAGCGAGGTCGATAAAAAGATGGAAGGAGACTAGGATTCATTATTTTAATGACCGTTCCGGCTCCACGGATTCTTGAAGAGAACCAGAGGCTGAAGAGTGAAGTCAAGGTCTTGTCTTTGCGGGCTCGCCATTCCCGCTTTCACCCTCACTGGCCTACCGGCCCCTGTCAGAGAACATCTGAAAGAGAACTCCCGCGAGCATACCAGACCCCGCCCTGCTCGTGAAGGGGGGCGATGGCCGGACGCTTACGGTCGGTCGCCGGGAAGGTGGACTCAAGTTCGTCGCAATCCGGATATGAACGACGAACCGGCCGGATCGGCTCCGATCGTGAGAAACCATCACCCGAGGACAAGGTATGGGTTCCGCCACATGGCTGCTGAGGAGGAACCTTAAAGAGTGATAGAATTTTGATATAAAAATGCGCTGGGGGTTTTTGTTGACACAATTGCTGTTTCGAAGATTATCGGATTCGATGCGATATGTTTCCTCGACTTTGGTTTTACTCTCCGTAATCGCGTTGGTCCTCTTTGAGCCGGCGCCGCGTGCCTCCGCCAGCAAAGATATTATGAAGGACGACAAGATAACATTTTTCATCGCGCCCGATGGCGCGGACTTAAACGACGGGAGCAAAGAGCGACCTTTTGCCAGCCTGGAGCGGGCTCGGGACGCCATAAGAGAATTAAGGGAGAGGGGGGCCTATCCTGACAATGGAGTTATGGTCTATCTGAGAGAAGGAACATACAATCTGCAAAGCTCCTTTCAGTTGGAGCGGCAGGATTCGGGTTATCCGAACGCCCCAGTAATCTTCCGCGCATATCCGGGTGAAGAGGTTGATTTGATGGGTGGGGTCAGTATGAAGATTTCCGACTTTGAACTTGTCAGCGATGCGAGTATTCTCGATAGGCTGCCGCAAGAGGCTCGGGGGAAGGTTGTTCAGGCGAGCCTAAAAGAAAAGAGAATCCACGAATACGGACAGATGCCGCTTTATGGGCACAGTATGATATTTCTGAACGCAATAACAGATTACCGCTCAGGAACCCCACCGCCTGAGCTTTTTTACGGCGATGAAGTCATGACGATTGCAAGATGGCCCAATGAAGGCTTCAAGACAATTGACGACGTTGTCGAGATAGGTTCCATTCCAAGACACTGGATGGCGGATGTTAAAGGCGCGTCCAGCTATATCCCCCCCGAGAACAGAGACAACCCGCCTAAAGGATTCGTTATAAAAGTATCCGATGAGCATGAGCGTTTGAAGCGTTGGGCGCAGGCAGATGATGTTTGGATGTTTGGATATTGGTGGTGGGACTGGTCAGACCAGAGCGTGCGTGTCGCTTCGATCGATGCGGAAAAAGCCGAAATAGCCACCGTTCAGCCCAGCGCTTACGGCGTGCGCGCCAGGCAGCGGTTTTATGTGTACAATCTTTTGGAAGAACTCGATATGCCTGGTGAGTGGTATCTTGACCGCAAGACCGGAATCCTGTACCTTTATCCCCCAACCGACGATAAAGACGCGGCGCTAAAGCTTTCTCTGCTCGAAGAGGGCATGATAGTGATGAATGATGTTTCCCATGTGATCATAAAGGGATTGAATTTCGGAATATCGCGCGGTAATGCCGTAACAATTACAGGCGGCGCCAATAACCTTATCGTCGAGTGCAGAATAGGAAAAATGGGCGGAAACGCTGTGACAATCGACGGCGGAGTTGGCCACGGCGTTGAAAATTGCACGATTTATGATATGGGATCAGGCGGAATATTGCTTGCCGGCGGCTCACGGGAGACCTTGACGCCTGCAAATCATTTTGCGCGAAACAATCATATTTACAACTTTTCCCGAATTGCCAAAACATACACGCCCGCAATCGGTATTTCCGGCGTCGGCAATAAGGCGTCGTTCAACAAAATACACAACGGCCCACACGCCGCTATAACTTTCAGCGGCAATGACCACGTAATTGAGTATAACGAGATGTTTGATGTCATCAGAGAATCGCAGGATATGGGCGTCATTTATTCCGGCAGAGATTTGACAGCCAGAGGCACGGTCATCAGGCACAATTTTATACACAGCATCAAAGGCGTCGAAGGCGGCCACGCCGACTTGATATACGGGGTTTACTTTGACGATATGTATTCAGGCACGACTGTCTTTGGAAACGTGTTTTACGATTTACCCACGGGCATTCATGTCAACGGAGGCAGAGACAACATTCTGGATAACAATATATTTATCAGCATAGCCAATCGACCGATTATAATAAGCACCACCGGATTTATGGAGATGTGCGAGCCTCATTGGGAGAACACCGGCTACGGCCTTAAGTCGGATCCAAACCGTGAGGATGTTAAGGCTCAGGGAGGCCCACCTGTGCCGTGGAATACCGCTCCATATAAAAAGTATCCTAATTTGGCAAATATACTCGAGGATGAACCGAGGCACCCAAAATATAACAGCGCCAGCCGAAACGTGCTTGTGAACTCCCGTGATGTTCAGATATGGCTGCGCGGGAACGTGGATTTCGGCGAAGAACGCGTCAGGGAGTACTCAAGGATAGAAGATAATTTCCTTGCCGCTGATGAACCAGGATTTATTGACGCCTCGAAGATGAACTTCGGTCTCAAAGCCGATTCGATTGTTTATAAAAAAATACCGGACTTTGAACCCATACCGTTTGAGTTAATAGGATTGCAAACGGATTAAAATGGATTTCGAATTCAGGCTTTAATGGGCTGTTTTTCCAATTTCATGTCTCTCCGTACATCCACGTTTTTTCTGACTGTTAGCCCGGAGGATGGACAGGGGCGGTTCGCGGCCAATCCCTTTTTTGAAGGTATCACCTTCACGGGTGGGGACCGTTATACCTTGAGGCCGGACGATATCGGTTTGCCGCATGACTGGGATTGATATCAGGCGCCAAACGGGCTTGTGCGCCTCCATGGCGTGGAAGATGTGATTACCATACCATGGTTCACCCAAGCCATGGCGGCTCTGGTTAGGACTCGACCAGGCGGGGAGAGAGTGATAAGGTTATCCGTTCCGCGGGTCCTGCCGGCGAAGGCTGGTTTATGCCTTGACCATTGGCGGAGATGATTGTTTCCTGATTTCGGCATGGAGGTAAAAATTAATGATATTGCGAAAGCGGCTCAATTGTCCCGGGTCACCGTATCGCGTGTAATTAACGGAAGCACTCTGGTCAGGAAGCGCACGGCGGATAGGGTCTGGGAAACGATGGAGCGTTTGGGATATGAAGTTCCGTTGATACGGCCCGGCCCAAGGCCGCGGAATCCCCGCCCATCGCGCCTCCAGATGGGGGCTATCGGATTTATCACCATCGGAGAAACCCGTCATCTTTTGGCGGAGCCCACGATGGTCAGAGTCATCGAACAGCTTCAGACCTCTTGCCGGAAGCGAAAGCTGAATTTTCTGCTCGATCAGATGACGACGGAGGATGAACTTCCGTTGTGTGTGCAGACAAAGCAAGTCGATGGCGTTGTATTCATGATGATAGGGAGTCATCACGCGTACCAACGGAAGGCGATCGCCAGGCTCTCATCAGTGATTCCCTGCGTCCAACTGCTTTCTCCACGGCACCCAATGCCTTCTGTAGACCATATCAGTGTAAATGATGTGGCCGTTGGAGCTCTGGCCTTCAGGGCTCTGCGGGCAAAAAACTGCCGTTCATTTGTGGTGATCAATGGAGGGCACGAGCGTCATGAGGCCAGATGCGTGCGGGGGCGTGCCTTCCTTGACCGGGTGCATTCACGGGAATTCCCGGGTCACTGTTTCGCGCAAGCGCTTTCGAAGGAGGATTCCCGGCGAATCTGGGCCGAACCTTTAACTGTTTTTGAGGATTTTGCCGAAATTCCGGCCCAATTGAAGAAGATGAGGGCGCATTTGCCGGAACCGATGGGCGTCTTTTTGACCCTTGAGAATGAAGCGCCTGAAATCCATGAGGCATTTTTGACGAATGGGATGTTTTCCTCCGGAAAGCTTCATTTAATTATTGCAGGCACGACCCCTTTTTACGTCGGGAAGCTGGATCCTCAGCCGACTCTGATTGATCTTCGTTTCCCGAAAATTGCAGACACCGCGCTGGGCTGCCTGACTCGCAATCCACAGCTCTGTCCAGAAGAGGGAATGACATTTCTTCTATCGCCGCGCTTGAAGGAGGACTCGATCTAACGCTCCGTGATTTGTAAACCCTAACGTTGCAAACGTGTTCTGGCAAACGATATATAAGATGCTTTTTTCCAAAAGGTTTTGAAAATTTTTGGCGATTTTCAAAGCCTCACAATAA
>SLRP01000231.1 GCA_007130845.1 Kiritimatiellia bacterium
ATATCCGAGTATTCCTCGGACAACTATCCAATCCAAGAAACGAACATTGAATGCAACAACAAAAAGGAGTACACAAATTACCTTTAGTTAAACCTCTGTCCGCAATTTGGGGGAACCTTACACTTACGCCCCACACTTAAACGGATACACTTACCCGACTCCGATTCCCCCGCCTTCCGATATCCCCGCAGTCGAAACATCCGCTCATCCCTGTATGCGAACAGGCTCCAATTATATCCATGAGACAGACAACAACACAATCGCTCCGTTTCAAATCAACAAGTTATGACTCGATTTCGAAGGCACTCGGAACTCATGAGTTCAACACACCCTTGATTTGCGGCGAATGGATTTACGTTTGGGGTATCCCGTACGCTAAATGCCGGAATTCCGAACCGTCCAGCCCTTATCTTTCTCGTGATCGTAATCATAATCGACTGATTCGCCATTGCTGCCATATTTCCACCGATGAAATCACACTTTGATCATGAGAAGCTGGATGTGTATCGGGATGACATAGGTTTTGCTGCCTGCGTTAATGAGTTTCTTGAAGGCATTCCAATGGGCCTTGCGGTCTGCAATCAGCAGGACAGGGCCTCAACCTCCATACCATTGAATATCGCATAGGGAAACGGTAAATATAAGTCGGCCGGTCGCGTTTATGAAGCTCAGGCAGAGTACTGCGCTGTAACAGGAGACTGATTACGATTGCGAGCAGGATTAAGATTATGAATTTGGATAGGGTGTCCCGATGTTGAACTCAGGTGCCAATCCAGCCAGGATCCAATGGGTGATAGCAGAAAGGATTATTGAGTATTTCCCTTCAGACGCGATGATATGGCCTTGCGGTAATTATTCATCCGGTCGGAAATAGACTCCAGTACTCCGGCAACACGGAAACATATCCCCATTTCATCTGAGCCCTCAAAATGCTGCCTGGCTGAAGGCATCGCTCTGAAGAAGGAGTTCAACTCCATGCATATCCTCAAATTCTTCAATAAAATCGGCTTTGTCAGGCGAAAATCGATGAAGTGAACCTTCCCGTCTGATATAAGGAAGTTTCCCGGTTTTGAATCTCTGCGAGTATAACCCATTGAATGGAGTTTCAGAAGCTCATCAAACAGCAATTTTTCATGTCCACGGCCGGGGATGACCCCGTCAATATACTCATATACGAATACATTATGTGTAACCATGCCCAGTCGCCTTTTTTCCGCCGCGAGCACCGGTTTGGCCCCGTTAAGTCCCAATTGAATCAATTTCAACATGCTGTCATATCTGCGGAATGCCTCTCCGTTTCTGAACAGTGTCAATAATCGCTCGTATATTCTTCGGTTCCTGGAACGTGGAACCTTTACAACAAGGTCGTCTTCCCGGAAACGAATTATGGCAATGAAGCTGTTCTTGTTATCCCTTAGCACCTCGGAAAAACCGCCCTTCCCGGCCTGTATTTTATCGAGAAGTTCACGGGCTTGCTCTGGTTCATATCGGGAGATGATACGATACCCTTTGTAAAGCAGGGGATTATGGATGCTGTTTGTCATTTGGCGCATGCAGTGATCCGGATGTTGAGGCGTGTGTGGCGCTGGTACTTGAGAGCGGGCTTGAGCGCTCATCAATATCTTGCGATCAGCCTCTCACGGCAAATTTGTGTGTTATGAGATTAAAATTGCTTGATAGCCTCATTTCGCAACCAGATCTTTATACATATCCAGATGTTGTGAGATGGTTTCGTCAATGTGAAAATCCTTCTGAATCCTGCGTTGCGCGGACTCTCCCATTCGCCTGCGCCGCTGTTCGTCGGCGAGAGTGTAAGTAATAGCATCCGCCATGGCGTTGACATCATCAGGAGGAACGACCATGCCGTCTTTTTCATGGCGAACGAGTTCTGGAGAACCTCCGGAATCGGTAACCACCGCCGGCACCCTCTGCGCCATTGCCTCTATGACTCCTTTTGGCAGGCCTTCGCGGCGCAGGGAGGGGAGAACAAACACGTCGCAGGCACCCATAATCCTTGACGCGTCATCGCGGAATCCGATGAAATGAATGCGATCTGCCGTTGCATCTGATACTTCCTTGAGATTGATATTCCCGTCATTGAGTTTTCCTGCAAGCAGGTAATGCACGGGTTTTCCGGCTGTGACATGTTCGGCTGCCCGAATCAAAACCTGAGTTCCCTTTCTGGGACGCATATTTGCGGCTCCACCAGCAACCAGTGCTTCCTGGGGAATGCCGAATTCCCCCAAATCAGCCCTTTTAAAAGATTGATACCATGAAATATCATGTCCCTTGTATATTGTTGAAAGGCGCGATTCAGGGACTCGCATTTCAATGAATTTCCTCCTGATAGCCTCGCATACGCATACAATACGGTCTATGCCGGGATTGAGATAGGTCAACCATGAGGCCGGATTGAATCGATTCACGTTTCCTTCTATTCCCCGGTATGCCACTTTCTTAACATGCATGCCCCTGGAAGCTATCAGTGCGTTGGAAAGGGGGCGGTTCTTAAGGCAATGAACTATATCGAATGATCTCGATTCAAGCAGATACCGTATGGCCCTTATCCCATCCCTGTCAATGCGTCGTTTCAGCGCAAACGCATGTATGGGAATATTGTCACCTGCAAGCGTATCCAAATGCTGACTGTCCTCGTTGATCATTAATTCCACTTCAATGCCGGCCTTGCTGATGCCGCGGATCATGTGGGATTCAGGGAGATCAAGGGATTCGGCTATGAATAGGACTCGCATTTATCGTTTTGACATGAACATGTATTCCAAACAATTATCCGGATGCGGCTCTCCCGGGTCACGCGGAACATAGGGGCCTATGGCCCCGCAATCCTGGGCATGGGCTGATCATGTAATGCGTAGCCGGGAACAGCTTTTATTAATACGCAACGGGTGACAGCTCCTGCCATGAAGCTGTATCCGGGTACGGTTTTTGAGGATACGAATTATTTGCGGTAAGTCGATGCATATTGTTCACCTGCTAAGCAATTATAAATGGACCGAGCGCTCGGAGCCTGTTGTAGACCTGGTGCTTGGCCAGCGTAAACTCGGGGCCGAGTCCACCTTGCTGTGCGGGAAAAGCCGGATGGCGCTGGAAGATTCCATTGCATATCAGTCCCGACGCCGCGGCCTTGACCCTGTCCTTCTTGAACTGCCGAAGCATTTCAGATGGAGGAAAGTTGTTCCGGATATAATCCGCATGAGACGGTTGCTGCGTGCGAATCCGGCGGAAATTCTGCATTGCCATATGCCTAACGCCCACCTCACCGCCGCGCTTTGCGTGAAAGGAATATCTCCTAAACCGTTAGTGGTAAACAGCCTGTATGATCCCGGCGACCCGAATGACGATTTCAGGTTCAGACGCATCTGTCTCCCTGGAACGGACGGGTTCATAACGATCAGCGATGACGGTGCAAGGCGTTTAATGGATTTATTTGGAGTTGATGCCGAACGCATTGAGGTTATTGAACCATCCATTGACTTGAAAAGATTCGGTGATCCTGGAGTTGAACGAAAAAGAAGGATGTTCGCCCTGCGGGAAGATGATTTCGTGGTGGGCATGGTGTCCGCCTTTGGTCCTCGACGCCGTATAGATATAACGCTCAGGGCGGTCAAACTGCTGGCCGCCCGCATACCCGAATTGAAGTGCCTGCTGATCGGCAGAGGTAAGGTGTGGGACATGATAGAAAAACCCGCCATGGAACTGGGAATCAGTGACAGGATCATTCTGGGCGGTTATTGCCGGGATAAACGCCTTGTTTCCGCCTACCGTGCAATGGATCTACTGGCTTACCCCATGCCTGGGACGGACAAATCGTGCCGGACTGTCAGGGAAGCAATGGCTTCCGGACTGCCGGTCATAGCTGCACGCACCGGGTTTCTGCCTCAGCTCCTGAAAGACGGGGTTACAGGGCGACTGGTCGGGTTATCGCCTGAATCCATGGCTGAAGCGATCGAATCTCTGTATCGCGATAGAGAGAAATTGCTTAATATTGGCAGGAATGCCATGGCGGAGGCCCGGGAACGATTTTCACCTTCACTGCAGGCTGAACGGACAATGGAGTTTTACAGTAGATTGCGGGAAATGGGCGGGCAGTGAAGTTAAGGGATCATTAACCTGGATTATTTACCAGCGTCCCGGACCTGCCCTGTAGCAAATGGTGTATCAGCGCGTTACAGGACAATCACATATTTCAGGCATGTGGTTGAATCTTCTGTACGCCGGTGCACCAACAACCCTCGAACCCACCCTTGATGAATAAATCAGGCTAAAATCCGCGTGCCCCGCGCCTTGAAATCTTGTCGGCCAGCCGCACCGGTTCAGGGATCCTGTAGCCCGCACAGCATTTCATGACTATTCTCTCCGCGTCCCGAAGATTGATGCGGTGTCCTACGCTCACATACACGGGTTTGACTCCGTCACGCGTCCGCAAGGCCGTTCCGATTCTTTTACCTTAATAAAGGATTGCCTTCCGAGCGCCACGTTTTTCGCCCAGCCGGCCATGGTCTCCGACAAGAAGGCTCTTAGCGCAGCCAATGGACGGGAGACCTGAAAGCAGGCCGACATGGCTTGCGATACCGAATCGACGGGGATGGGCAATGCCTTGACCGTCGCAAATCAATGCATCAGGCTTAATCTCCAGTTTCCGTAATACAGCCATGAGGGCAGGGCCTGAGTTCAACAATGGGACACCCGCGGTCGATTTGACTTCCAGA
>SLRP01000123.1 GCA_007130845.1 Kiritimatiellia bacterium
GTATATACGGCGAAACCCTTACCGAGGATATTGCCTACAAGATCGGTCGGGCATTTGTGACATTTCTTAAGTGCAGGAAAATCGTTGTAGGCCGGGATATGCGACCTCACTCCAAACCGGTTTTCGAGGCTCTTACCAGGGGTCTTACGGAGCAGGGCGCGGATGTCATTGATCTGGGCCTGTGTTCCACGCCCATGTCGTATTTCGCCAACGGAAAACTCGGGGCGGATGCGGGAATAATCATAACCGCCTCGCATAATCCTGCAGAATGGAACGGACTGAAGATATGCCGTGAACAGGCCATTCCAATCAGCGGCTCCACCGGAATAAAGGACATAGAGAAGATAGTGCTGGAAGAATCCTTTGACCCTCCTGCTTCCAAACCTGGATCGGTTACCGCATACGACATAGTTCCCGAATACTGCCGCCATATCGGACGCTTTGCCGACCTCAAGAAACCTGTTAAGGCAGTAATAGATTACGCCAACGGCATGGGCATCTACGAAGGAAAAGCCCTTGAAGGAATAATCGATATGGATGGGCTCTTTGATGAGCTGGACGGCAGTTTTCCGAACCATGAAGCAAACCCGCTGGACGCCGGCACTTTTGAACCGTTGCAGAAGAAGATTCGTTCCGGAAACTACGATTTCGGGGTTTATTTTGACGGCGACGCGGACCGGGCTGGATTCACGGATGAAAATGGAGACATAGTCTCAAATGATATGGTCACCGCATTAATAGCCGAAGCCATACTGAAAAAGGAAAAAGGCGTTGTATTCTACGACCTGCGCAGCAGTTGGTCCGTGCGTGAAGTCATAGAGGAAGGGGGGGGTGAACCCCGGAAATCCCGCGTAGGGCATGCATTCATTAAACAGCAGATGCGCGAAGCCAAAGCCATATTCGCAGGAGAATTGTCGGGCCATTATTATTTCAGGGAAAATTACTACACGGAAAGCTCTGCCCTTGCCGTTATATATGTGGCAAACCTTGTCAGCCAATCCGGCATGACCCTCTCAGAGCTTATCCGTCCCATCAAACGCTATCACGCCAGCGGAGAGATCAATTCCAAAGTGCGGGACGCAGAATCATTATTGAAAGATCTCCGTGAAAAATACTCAGAAGCTGACATGCTTGAGCTCGACGGGCTGAGCTTAGAGTTTAACGACTGGTGGTTCAATGTACGGGCATCCAACACCGAGCCGCTGGTACGGCTGAACCTGGAAGCCAGGTCAAGGGATCTGATGGAAGAAAAGCGGGACGAAGTGCTGGCTGTAATCGCCGCGCATTAACCGGCGTTATCCAGGTCCACCGCTATCCGGAAACCCACGTCGGCATCACGGTAACCGGCGGGAAACCATGTTCTGTGAAACACGCGAAGAAATCCCGGATCACGTTCGGCCCAGCTTCCCCCTCTGGCCGGATGACTGCCTTCGCGCGGGGGTTCATGATCAGTAACACACCACTCGAAGACATTGCCGGCCATATCGAATAAACCATACGCGTTTGCCGTGTAGGAGCCGACACGCACGGGACCATCGGCGTTGTAAACCGCGCGCCCTTCAGGTTTCCCCCAACCCCAGGGATACCGGGCCCTGCGGATACCTCCCCGCGCAGCCCATTCCCACTCAGATTCAGAAGGCAGGCGCACAGTCATTCCGCGGCGTTCAGACAGCCATGCACAGTAACCCAGGGCGTCGTACCGGCTTACATGAGTCACGGGCAATCTTAGTGTACCATGTACAGCCCTGTAGCGGTTGCGCCGCCTCTCGATTTGCGGAGATTGAAACCCCTCAACAGGCTGTACCGCATTGAGATAGTCTACGAACTCAGACACTGTAACCGGGTGCCTGCCCATCAGAAACGCCGTTATATCAACCGTGCCAGGCTGAGCGTATACCCCTCCCTCCCTGCTGCCCATATAAAGCCGCCCACCCGGGATATGCGCCAGCCCCCTTTCCCATGACCAGTTGACTGCAAGAGGCGTTGTCCATGCAAAAGGGGAAAAGCCCGAAACCATGACCACTGCTCCCGAGGACAGGATGAGAAACAGCAAGGCCGAGACGAAAATCCTACGCATTGCAACCGGTTTCATAAACAGCCTTATGATGCAGGCCCAAATGAATATAATCACGAATAAAATATTGCTTTTCACCATGTATGAACTTGATCAGGGTTGCTCCCAATATTAGGATCTGTGGCATTTCCGATTACCGGTAATACATGCATGCATCGGTTCCGGAATGCTAAATTCATTGGGCTTGCCCTTGGATACATATCTTATTAAACCGTGCAGGCATGAACTATAAGAACAACATAAAGAAATGAATCATGGCAGGATATGAAACCAGAGTAGTCATTACCGGGTTGGGAGCGTTGACCCCGATTGGCGCTAATGTTGATGAATATTGGAAAGCTCTTTGCGGGGGGGTCAGCGGAAGCTCGCGCATAACCCGCTTCGATCCCGACGGTTATGCGTCGCAATTCGCCTGTGAGGTTAAGGGTTTCGATCCCCTGGATCACATGAGCCGTAAACTCGCCCACCGCCTGGATCCCTACAGCCAGTACGCACTTGTGGCCGGACGGGAAGCTTTGGACGACGCCGGAATTGACCCGGAAACCATGCCGGCAGAGGAAAGGGAACGCACCGGGACAATCATTGGCAGCGGAATCGGCGGAATTACCTCGACACAGAAGGAGGTTGTCACATGGCATGAACAAGGTCCGCGCCGTGTCTCGCCGTTGATGCTGCCGCTTATAATTTCAAATATGGCAGGCGGCATGGCAGCCATCGAGTTCGGATTTAAAGGGCCCAGCTATTGCACTGTATCGGCATGCGCAACAGGAAACAACTCATTATGCGACGCATACATGATTATACAACAGGGATACGCCGAGACCGTCCTATGCGGAAGCAGCGAGGCATGTATAGTCGGGAGCGTCGTTGCGGGATTCAACAGCATGAAGGCGTTATCCACACGCAATGACTCTCCGGAAACAGCCAGCCGGCCTTTCGACGCCACACGCGACGGTTTTGTCATGGGAGAAGGCGCGGGAATGTTTGTCCTCGAATCCCTGGAACACGCACAGAAACGCGGCGCCCGTATATACGCCGAGATCCTGGGATTCGGAATGTCTACCGACGCGCATCATATGACAGCTCCCGAACCGGAAGGTTCAGGCGCCGCTCAAGCCATGCGCCGGTTGCTGCAAGACTCAAACATAAAACCTGAAGAAGTTGACTATCTGAATATGCATGGAACCTCGACAACCCTTGGCGACATAGCGGAGACAAAGGCAATCAAGAAGGTTTTCGGAGATCATGCGCACCGAATGAAGATTTCTTCGACCAAGAGCATGACGGGACACATGATAGGAGCAGCCGCATCGGCAGAAGCCATCGCCTCCATTCTCGCCATGAGGCACGGAACAATCCCCCCCACCACCAACTTCAACAATCCGGATCCCGATTGCGACCTGGATTATACTTTCAATAAAGCCGTTGAGGTCCCGGTTAATATAGCAGTCAGCAATTCCTTCGGATTCGGAGGCCATAACACCACCGCAGCATTCCGGAAGTGGGATGAAGCATGACTTCACAGTTGACGCTTCCGGATCGGGGCTTATGCTGACGTCATGAAAACTCGTACAGCCGACATCAGCAGGAAAACACGCGAAACAGATATAACAGGAAAGTTAAACCTGGACGGCGATGGAAAATCGTCCGTGGATACCGGCATCCCGTTTCTTGATCATATGCTGGAACTCCTGGCTAAACATTCCTTGTTTGAGATCGACCTGAAAGCCAGGGGAGATATCGATGTGGATTATCATCACACTGTCGAGGATACCGGACTGGTGCTGGGCGACGCCCTGAACCGTGCCCTGGGAGATCGAAAAGGGATTGCCAGGTACGGATTCAGTTTGTTGCCAATGGATGAATCACTGGCCCAAGTGGCTGTCGACCTCGGGGGACGCCCGTATCTCGTATACCGGATATCCAATCGAAAAAAGAAAATCAGGGATTTTGATCTCGGTCTGATTGAGCATTTCTTCCGTTCACTGGTTGATCAGGCAAGAATGAATCTTCATATAGACCAGATGTACGGAAATGATCCGCACCACGCATATGAGGCGGTATTCAAAGGCGTGGCTCGCGCCCTTTACATGGCATGCGCGCAAGACCCGAGAGTAAGGGATGTCCCTTCCAGCAAGGGCGTGGTATGAGTCTTGTTGCCGGATCTGCATGGCCGTAATGATGCATGCAGGCCGTTGAATCCTGATCAAGAATGGATTTTGCGGCAATCGCGTGTTTTCATTCGAACCCTGTGTCCATTCCGAGGATATTCAATGGATGAAACCAATGACTGATGGTTGATTACACCACATGAAGATCGGAATCATAGATTATGGAATGGGCAACCTTGGGAGCGTTTCCAATGCATGCAGATTTCTAGGCATGAACTCCGAACTCATGGAGCAGCCTGGGCAGATGGAGAGTTGCAGTGCAATCATTCTGCCGGGAGTCGGGGCGTTCGGGGATTGCATGAGCTTCCTGAATCGAAGCGGATTTGCCGGAGCGGTCCGGTCATGGATTGATTCCGGAAAGCCCTTTCTTGGTATATGCCTAGGCTTGCAGATATTATATGAATGCAGTGAAGAGTCCAATGAAGTTGAC
>SLRP01000075.1 GCA_007130845.1 Kiritimatiellia bacterium
GTCGACAATGGCAAATGGATTTTCATACAGTAGCTTATCAATAAACCGAAGTTCAGGTTGACGCACTGATATGCCGTTTTTGGGATTACATGCTTGTTGAACAATAATTGCGGATTAAGAACCTTACGTCGTTTGATCTTCATTCATCATGTCAGACACAGACACCAGATATATGCTTATGGCATTGAGGCAGGCCGAACTGGCATTTGACGAGGGGGAAGTACCCGTTGGTGCTGTTATTGAGCATGAAGGACGCATCATGGGGCAGGCTCACAACCAGGTCGAGCTGCTCAAGGATCCTACTGCTCATGCGGAGATAATAGCGATAACACAGGCGGCATCGGCCATGGGCGACTGGCGATTGAACGGGACCACCATCTATGTCACTAAGGAACCATGCCCCATGTGCGCAGGCGCTATCGTGGCAGCCAGAATCAGCAGAGCCGTATGGGGGGTTGATGACCCGTTAAGAGGGGGCGCGACATCCAAATTCCAGATCCTTCAGAATTCGGACCTTAATCATAATGTGGAGTTTGAGGGGGGTGTAATGGAAAAGGAATGCCGCATGCTTATACAGTCATTTTTCAAAGCACGCCGGGCCACGTGACCATTGTCATTAACGGCCGATGCGGATACTCGTCGTCCGGCCGCAACAACGTAGTTTGTTCCGGCAACCCGCCGACAAGATGATGCCACTCCGGATTCCACAGCAACACTGTTCCCGGCATGCGGCGTTTAAACAGGGTGTTTGTTTCATCAGGATCCAATCGCCCGCCGTCATCGACGTGCGAAAGGATATCGGTTGAAAACTGGCCGCTCAAATCGATGACACGCACACCGTGCCGATATACAGGCCAACCGGGTTCATCCGTAACAACGGTGTCCCTGAATAACACTTCGCGGGCCATGATACTGGAAATTTCGCCCCGCGTATTTTCCACGCTCAGCAGTTCATGAATATCTTCGCGGTTGTCGCGAACACTCTGAAGGAGGCCTGTTATCAGCAGGATTCCCCCGGCCACACCCCACCATATTCTGAAACCGCAGGCAGCAGTTCTCCTCGGGCGCCATGCATGAAATAGTTTTTCCAGGGCAAATGGCAGTCTTACAACACCATACGCGGCGACGATCACCATGAATGGATGAACAGATTGCATGACTAGGTCGGCACTGAACCAGCCCACGTACGGATAAGCAATTGCGTACAGCACAGGAAGCACCAACACCACAAATACGGCCAATGTAAACGGGCGGTTTTCCCGTTCGTAATATGACAACACCAGAATCAGGGCAATACCCATTGCGGTAAACAGCAGTCCGGGCAGGAAGTTAAAGACCGGAATATCTCCGAGCCGGTCCAAAGCTTCAAACCAGCCTGTTCCAGCAAGCCCCGCCATTCCGGAAAAGGCCGCTGAAGATCCATCCGAACCCCAGGCATCGATTGCCATCGGCACTCCAGGCAGCCTGGGCCACGGTGTCCCTGCAATCCACATGTTCCAGGCAAACAAAGGCAGAGCAAATAGAGAGATAATCAAGAATCCGTTGATCCCCCGCAGAAGAACTGCACCCGTAAGCGGGCGGTTTTCGTGTGGAATTGCCGATAGAACCATCGCATGAACAATAAAAAGAGCCCAAATCATGATGAATTCAATGCGCAGCCAGACGGCAATTCCTATAACCGAAGCGGCAGTGAGAGGAAGAACACTTCGTGTGCCCTTTATGCCATCCATGTGCAAGAGCGTGGCCAGCGTAATCAGGCACGCAGCCATGGATGCAGACGTTCCCGACAAAGCATTCCCTACCAGGCCTGGAGCAAGTATCAAAAGGGCTGCGGCAAAGTAGCCAAAAGGCAGAAAAGGGAATAATTTGCGAGACATACGCATGATTACGAGCATGGTTATGATGCTGAAAATCATGCCAAGAAGATATGCAGAGACTATGGAGTCCCCTGTCACTCCGCTGGTCAATGCGAGCAGAATCCGCCAACCCGGATCAAACCCCGCAACGGAGTGTTCACCCGGCCTGATTCCGTACGTAAGATTGTCCAGGAGGTTATCCGCTACAGCCAGATGGGCATAGACCGTATCATCAAGATAAACTCGGCTGACCTCCGCGTTGCGGCGGGACATCGTCATCAAACTCATCATCAATACGAGAAGCAGAGCAAGCGGAAGCATCAGAAATAATCGGTAGTATCGCCAGCGATGGATCATGTGTTTTCTCTGACTTTCAATGCGGACGATGTACAAGTTGTTCCGCAACAACCACCGGATGCCTCACACCCTGTACCCAGTACTTGCGCCCGCTTAGAATAACATTCTCGCCCATCAAAGCCTCAAGCTGGCGTTCATTGCCCCTTATAAAGCATACGGTCTCCCTGACATTGCCCCTGTACTGTATAAGGCGGTATGGACTTGGACGTCCAATAAGGAATCCTGCTCGCCGTACAACTCCTTCGATTTCAACCCTTTCACCCTGGCCTTCCAAAGGGACTAAAACCAGGTCATCCGGCGGACGCACCGTTGGTTCATCCGGTTCGGGACGTTCTGCAACGTGTTCGTTTCGCTCCGGCTTGGGCTCCGGTTCGGGCTCGGGCTCGGGACGCGGGATATCAACAATATCAATCTCGGGTTTAGAAGGGAGAACCGTCCGTACATAGTCTGCATGTATCCATACGGAGGCATCCTGTAACGGAGCTATCCTCAACCAGTCTCCAAATTCACCGCGTACTTCAACCGGGTCTCCTCGAGTTAACTCTCCCAGTATCTGGTAATTGATTCCCGGCCCGCCGCGAACATTCAACTTGGAAACCGTGACGCCTCCGTCTTCGACAAATTCACGATGCACCCACATGTCGACATAGTCAGGAGGCTCTACCTGCGCCCAATCGCCTTCCCTGGCCCTGACCACAAGGCGATCCCCGTATTCAACCTGTCCGACAACCTCCGCAGTCAGTTCGGGCTTGGCCCGAAGATTAACGCGATCCCCCGACACCTCAACCTCATCGGACTGCGCAAAGGCTGAAACCCCGCATACAAGCCCAATGGATATAATAACGGCCGCACCAACCCATGACTTACCTGGCTGCCCCTTGTGCATACAACCTCAAAATTTCCAGACAACTTTTCTATAATCCAATATTAGTGAAGTATAGCACCCATAAACCCATAATGGCCATGTGTTTTTTATGCCAGGAATCCCATTTCACAATAGGGACGCGAAATAAATCACTGAAACAATGGTGGAAACTGACAGGATTCAACGCAACGGCCGGAGGCACACCCATATCAGGAAGGGCGCTGCACGCCAAGGAGGTCGGGGTGAGGAACCCCATGGAAAGCGCACACACGCCCTTCCTATATTTTAATTAGACAACAGCCACGCACCTACGTTCACTCTTTGTTTTATACTATATATTTGTTAGTATATATTGCAACTCAATTTCAGTTTGGAATATGAAGATCAACTTAAATTCCGCGGACTGCCTGATTATGGCGGCTTTGACCTGCCTGCTGCTTATGACCGGATGTTACAGGCAGGATGTTATGACTATGGAAATCGAGATATCTCAGATGCGCCACGCTGAATGCAGCCGGATCATTATCAATGCACTTCAGAACGTTGAGGGTATAAAGTACGTCGACCCTGATATGGAACTGCGGATTCTTACGGTAACCTATGATTCCAGGACTCTGGCCTTGAAAAATATCGAATACATCATTGCAGAAGCTGGATTTACGGCTAATGACTGGGAGGCTGAGATGAGCAAGCGCATGCGCCTGCCCTCGCAGTGTCAATAGAATTACAGGCGATCAATAAAGACCATGCAAGCACTGGCAGAAGAATTTCTGGACTACATCAGCATGGAACGCGGTCTAAGAGCCAACACCCGCGATGCCTATGACGACGATCTGCGTTGTTTGCTGGCTTTTCTGGGGCAGCACGGCATAAGATCGATAAACGACGTCACCCGGGAACACATCATTGAATTTCTTATGCATGAGAAGGACCGGGGAATAAGCGTAAATTCAATATCCCGCAGACTTGTAGCCGTCAAGGTTTTTTTTCGATACCTGCAACAGGAATCCCTCATTGATCGTAACGTAACGGAAACCATGGATTCCCCCCGGCTTTGGAAGATACTGCCGGACACGCTTTCCATCAGGGAGGTAGAGCAGCTCCTGCAAGCTCCGTCCTCCAAGTCACGGCATGGGATCCGTGACCGGGCAATGCTGGAACTCATGTACGGGACGGGGCTTCGAGTGTCGGAACTGGCCGGACTGCGAATGCAGGATTTACATATGGAAGAAGCTTTCATCAGGTGCATGGGCAAGGGCAACAGGGAGCGTGTTGTCCCGTTCGGCAGGAAGGCCGGCCACTGGTTGCGCCGTTATCTTGACGAATCCCGCCCTGCATTCGACCGCACAAACAGTTCAGCCCGACTATTTCTCACCCAGCGTGCATCCGGGTTCACCCGGCTCGGCATATGGAAACTTGTCAAACAGCACGCGCTTAAGGCCGGGATCACCAAGAATGTTACACCTCACACACTCCGCCACTCCTTCGCCAGCCATCTTCTTGCTCACGGCGCTCAACTGCGTGTAATTCAGGAGATGCTGGGACACGCGGATATATCAACAACGCAGATTTACACGCATATCGACTCAAAAAGGCTGCGGTCGATACACACAAGATACCATCCGAGGGCATGACACGATGACTGCGCAGAATCCCTATAAGAAACTGGAACAGCGTCTGGGATATCGTTTTCGCAAAGGAATTCTTCTTGAACTGGCGATTACCCATCCATCATACCGGCATGAGAACGACGGAGTTGATGACGACAACCAGCGTCTTGAATTTCTAGGCGATGCCGCTCTCGGTCTGGCTGCAGCCGCCCATCTGTATGCGACCTACGAGAACATGGCGGAAGGAGATATGACCCTTCTCAGAAGCCGGGCCACCAATACAAAGACTCTCGCGCTCATCGCCACTGATCTGGGTTTGGGCGAATATCTTAAGCTGGGAAAGGGTGAGCTGTGTTCGGGCGGGAGGGAACGGACATCAAATCTTGCCGATGCAATGGAAGGTGTTATAGGAGCCGTTTATTTGGACGGTGGGATGAAGGCGGTTGAAAGGGTATTCAAGAAGAAATGGATACCTGTAATCCTGGAGGGAGTCGAATCCGATGATGCCGGCGAAAACCCGAAAGGCGCGCTACAGGAGCTGGCTCAGAAACACTGGAGGGTCAGCCCCGACTATCAAATCTTGAAACAATCCGGCCCACCGCACGCGAGGATCTACACTGCGGAAGTCCGGATTGGTAAGCTGGAGGCTGGGCGCGGTGAAGGCCCCAACAAGCAGGCGGCAGAAACAGAAGCTGCCAAGGCCGCCCTGAAGAATCCTGAATTCAGAAGGCGCAAAAAAACCAGACCTTCCGGTACGAAATAAATAAGAACGGCGCGTGTATTAAAATACATGCAGCATCATATAAATAAGAACACCGGTGATTGAAACATACATCCATACCGGCCATAACCACCGCGTTATGCCAACATGCCTGCCGAATTGCTGTTTCCACGCAAACCACACCGCCGCCAGTGAAAATGGCACCACCAGCCCGGCCAGCGGGATATGGGAAAAAAGAATAAAGAAATAAACCGGACGAATTATTCCCGTCCGTTCATACCTGGTGACCGCGCCCACATTGAAATGGTAGTATAGATAGAATGCCATGAACACAGCGGACACGCTCAATGCCCCCACCATGAACATCTTGTGACGTTGCGAATTTCCACTCTTAATGGCAACCCATCCCAGCAGAAGAAGGCACATTGCAGCGGCGTTCAGAGCGGCGTTGAGTGCAGGTATGTATTCCAGGCTCATCATCCTTTAAAAAACGGCATCTACGCATATGAGCAGCAACAGCACGGGCAGATAATAGATTGATGCCCTTAGAAGACGGCGTGCGGATTGAATTGATGCGGATTGCGCCATATGCAATCCCTCGCTCAACACAAAAGCGCCTGCAATCAAGGCCCCCGTAAGATATAGGGCGCCGGTCATGCCTAGCAACGCCGGCCCCATTGAAATAATCATCAGCAACACTGAAAATAATATTGTAAGAATAAAGAGGCGTTGTCCCGAAGGATCGGTAACTGAAAGCATGCGGTATCCCGCCTCGCGATAATCGTCCCTGTACATCCACGCAATTGCGTAGAAGTGGGGATGCTGCCATGTGAACAGAATACCGAAGAGTACGAGTGCGCCTATCTCGATTTCGCCCGAGGCTGCAGTCCATCCACTTACAGGCGGCAGGGCCCCCGGGATTGCCCCTACCGAGGTATTCCACCAGGTAAGCCGTTTTAACGGAGTATAAACCAATACATACAGAAATGCTGTCAGAAGCACTATGAAACCGGTAAGAAGGTTTAGCTGCCAGACTAGCAGCCCTACCCCGGCCAATGCCATCAAGACACCATACGCAAGCGCATTGGCTGGATCCAACCGGCCCGACGGAATTGCTCGGCGGCGGGTACGCTCCATCTTCAAGTCAAATTCCCTTTCCAGATAATTATTCAGGGCCGCTGCTCCGGCCGCCGCCATTCCAGTTCCGAAAAGAGTCAATAAAAGCATGGACAAGGAGGCAACCCCCCTGCCCCCCAGAAAATAACCAATACTGGTTGTAACCAGCACCATGCTGACAATGCGAGGCTTGGAAAGTTCAAGATAAGCAAGCAATCTATCTCTTAAAGTCGTCTTCATGGTTTCGTTAAACTGGTTTCAGGCCCGGATCAGGAGATCCATCACTGTAATTCATGAAATGGCCGCACCATGCTATGCCCAATCGCCGGCACACCCGCTTGTCATGATAATCCTTCCGGAGCTATTTCCCTGGGTTCATGCGGTTCCAGGACATGATATGCCCTCACGGTAAGTATCACACATAAAGCAAATAGAATCGCCCCAACGATCTGATGTAGGGTACGCACTGCAGTGACTGACGGGACCATGAATGAGTGTATACCCAGAAATATCTGTACCTGCAGCACCATGGCCAGAGCAAATGCGGGGACACGGATGTTTCGGACTTCCGGCCCGAGGTCACCCGACCGGTACAGGATAATGACGGCATAAAAGCCCACCAGGAGGGCCACAGCCGCATGCAGTATGATCACGCCTGTATGCCAGCCGGAATGCCGCAAATAAGCGCCCAGAACCACCTGAAGAAACACCACCAATGTGGTCAGTACTCCCAGTCTTCGAAGCGTTCCCGTCAACGCGGACCGCGCTGAGACTGGCGGAACGTCCCACCGTTTTGAGCTTGCTGTTGCTATTACAGCCATCATGGCAAACAGAATGACGCCCAATGATCCATGCACCATCCCGGAAACAACGCGCAGGACAATCGCCTCATCTACGCCCGTAATCCGCATAACGGCCTGCTGGACATCGACATCAGAAACGACCAGGACCCTCAATCCTCCCAGAAGGCCCTGCAGTATGATAAGCACCAGCGCAATATAGCCTGTATACCGCAACCATTTCCTCTTCTCGAACTTCCACAGTATTGCGGCCATGGCTATCGCCAGAAACCCGACTATTGTCCCGAGTTGCCGGTGAAACATCTCATAGAAGTGGCCGCCCTCAAGCTGAGTCCACGGCACAAACCAATCCCAGAAGCGAAGAGACCATGCCGGCTCAGTATCACCGGCGTCCACTGTTGTGACATGCCCGCCCACCGACAACAAGACAAGCGTGAATGCAGCCACAATAAATGCAAGCCAGTGCACCCATGAGTGCGCCCTGGAACGTCTTGTTCTATCGTCAGCAAAAGAAGTCATAAACAACCACCCGCGTTATACGCGCCCCCGGTAGAACATGGTCCATGTAAGCGGTAATCATGCCGGATACCTCTGCCTTCACCAAGCCTCGGGCGGGGGCAGCCACCCGCGTGTCAAGACATCGCTCACAGTAAAAGCCGTCAAAAGAACAAACCATATGAATCCCGCCGCGGCAGTCAGCCACAGGATACGCGCATTGTACCTCAGGTGCATGAAATACAGCAGAACTATATACGCCTTAACACATGCAATTGTAACTGCAACAAAAACATTCAGAAATCCCAGATCATAAAAGGCCACCCATACCGTAAGAATAGTCAGAACCATCAGGGCAAGGAACACACCCAGATAGATTTTTAACGGCATGATATGATGATTTCCGCTGTGTTCAGTCATCAGTGTCTCCCCATCAAATACAGCATTGGAAACAGAAATATCCAGACAATATCCACGAAGTGCCAGTACAACCCTGTCATTTCGACCGGGGAATAGTAATCAGGGCCAAACCTTTTTCTATATGCCTTGACAAGCAGCCATATCATCACGCCTATGCCGATGATCATGTGCAGTGCATGCATTCCGGTCATAACAAAATAGAAGGAATAAAACAGATGCACATTGCTCCCGAATTGCGGATCGTGAACATCTATATCGTCTGCATACACGGCCGGAACCGCTTCACGTTCCAGAACATAATCGGCGTCGAATTCAAACATGGGACCTGCTACCAGCTGATGGTCGTACTTGTCCTTGTATTCGACAACCTTGACGCCTAGAAAGACAGAACCGAGCAGCATGGTGGCCAGTATCCAACGTATTATCAACCGATTGTTGCCGGTTTGAGCGGCCCGCACGGCCAGCGCCATCGTAAGACTGCTTCCTATGAGAACCGCGGTGTTGAATGCGCCCCACTCGATACTGAGCAGATTGCTGCCTGTAGCAAAAGCCATTGGATACTTGATCCTGTAGACGATGTAACCCAGAAACAAACCGCCGAAAAACATGATTTCCTGAGCTATGAAAAGCCACATGCCAAACGACGCGGATTCCCGCTGCTGTTCGACCGAGTCAAAATGATGAGCCAGATGATCAGGGTGTGAAGTTTCGGTTTCAGCCATCGCTTGTCCCCCCCGAATCATAATCTGATTTATACACATCTTCGTCGGTATAATCATATGCATCGCGGTCAACCACCGGCGCTTTCTTGAAATTATGCTGTGGAGGAGGCGATGAAACCCGCCATTCCAGTCCCGCAGCACACCATGGATTTGACACGGATCGGCGTCCCTTGAACAAAGACCATACAAGATAGACAAACACCATGAGATATCCCGCACCCAGAATTGACGCTCCTGCCGTGGACATGACATTCAACACCTGAAACTCCTCAGGATACACATGATACCGCCTGGGCATCCCCAGATACCCCAGTATGAATTGCGGGAAGAACGTGAGATTGAACCCGACGAATATGACAATTGCGGCAAAGCGGCCCCAGGCCTCCGGATACATTCTACCGAACATCTTGGGCCACCAGAAATGGATGCCGCCCAGAAATGCCATCAACATTCCGCCTACCATGACATAATGGAAGTGAGCTACCACAAAATAGGTGTCGTGAACATGAATATTGATCGCCATTGTGGCAAGAAAAAGGCCCGTCAGCCCTCCGATGGTAAACAGCCCTATGAAGCCAAGAGCGTAAAGCATGGGTGTATCCAGCGAGATAGAGCCCTTGTACAGCGTGGCCGTCCAGTTAAAAACCTTTATGGCCGAAGGAATGGCCACCAGAAACGACAGGATAGAGAATATCATCCCGGCGTACATCGACTGACTGCTCACAAACATATGATGGCCCCACACGAAAAAGCCGAGTATGGCAATTGCCAGGCTGGAAAAAGCAACCACGTGATAGCCGAATATTCGTTTTCGTGAAAAGCATGCTATCACTTCACTTATCACGCCCATTCCAGGCAGTATCATTATGTAAACCGCGGGATGCGAGTAGAACCAGAAAAGATGCTGAAACAGCAAGGGGTCGCCGCCGATAGCGGGATCGAATATACCTACGCCGAACAGGCGCTCAATCCCCACAAGCAGCACGGTTATCGCGATAACCGGCGTGCCCAGGATCATGATGATAGCAGTCGCATATTGCCCCCATATGAACAAGGGGAGCCGGAACCATGTAAGCCCCGGAGCACGCATCTTGTGGATGGTGACTATGAAATTGAGCCCCGTCATTATGGAAGCGAACCCGGCGATGAATATCCCCAGCGCCGCGAGTATTACATTGGAATTGGCGTAGGTGCTGCTGTAGGGCGTATAGAATGTCCACCCTGTATCAACTCCTCCGAACACTATTGCAGCCAGACCGAACAGCCCTCCTGCGGTAAAGACATACCAGCTTGCGAGGTTGATACGTGGAAACGCCATGTCTCGTGCCCCGATCATAATGGGCAGCAGGAAATTGCCGAGCACAGCCGGAATCGACGGTATCAGGAAGAAGAATATCATGGTGACACCATGCATCGTGAACAGCCTGTTATAAGTCTCATGCTCCACAAGATGCGCGTCGGGCGTCAGTAGTTCTAGGCGGAACAACACGGCTGCTACTCCGCCAAGAAAGAAAAACAACAGGATCGTTACCAGGTACAGTATACCTATCCGCTTATGATCCAGCGTCAGCAGCCATGATTGAGGCGTGTTTTCAATATTAAGATAATGTTTGCGCTTTGTGTCACCAGATTCCATGATTACATGCCCTCTCCGGTTTCCCCGGCATCACCCAGAGACTTGATATAGGAAATCAATTGCATCAATTGCTGCTCGTTCACCAGACCCCTGAATGTCGGCATTATCGGTTCATACCCATCGACCAGGGTGGCGCGCGGGTCCAGAATGGACTGCCTCAGATAGTCTTCGTCGGCTACCACCGTTCTGCCGTCCGCCAGCGTGACCTCGCTCCCGAAAACCCCGGCAAGATCCGGTCCAAGCGCCCCGGCATCTGGATGATGGCATGTGGCGCATCCCAGCTGCGTGAACAGGCGCCGTCCTGCTTCAACCGGTGTATCGGCCGGTGTATCCCCCACTTCCCCCGCCAGCCATCGTTCGTATTCGACGGGAGTAAGTACGTTGACCGATCCCACCATTTTTGAATGTTCCGTTCCGCAATATTCTGCGCAAAAAAGATGAAACCGACCGGTGCGATTCGGAGTAAACCACGCCGTGGTGTAGCGCCCGGGAAGAACATCCATTTTAACACGGAAAGCGGGAACGTAAAAACTGTGTATGACATCTTCGGATGTCATATTCAACTTGACAGGTTGCCCAAGGGGAACGTGCAATTCGTTTATCTCGGTGTGTCCGGTCGGGTGTTGTATTTTCCACATCCATTGCTTACCCACTACAAGAATTTCCATGGCGTCGGAGGGCGGCCTGGACTGTTTGAAAAACAACACGGCACCCCAGACAAACATGATCATCGTCAGAATCAAGGGAATAACCGTCCACGCAATCTCAAGCCCGGCATGGCTCCGTGTGGCATCTGGACGATCAGCATTTGAGCGCCTACGAAATTTTACAATAAAATATATCAATAAAGCCCCGATCAGAAACACGAAGAACATGCTTACCGCAATCAGGAAAAAAAACAGCATATCCACATCTCTCGCGAGATCTGATGCCTGTTCGGGAAACAATGGTATACCTATATCCATGTAATATTACCTAATCTTGAATTTTCCCTGTCACACTCAGCTCTCCCCGCCGCTCACGCCTCAGCATGACCACAAGGAAAAGCCCCAAAGCCCCTACCGTGATGAACCCCGCCGTATTGATCACGCGCATAACCAGCAAACCGTATTCCCCCGTAGCAGGATCATACTCATAACAAAACAGCAAGAACCGGTCGACTGCGCTTCCTATGCGATTTTCCGAAGCTTCCGCCAGTCCAAGACGCATATCCCTCGGAGGATATGTTATTCCGTAAAAATACTTCGATACCCGTCCGTCCGGTGTGATTATCACTATACCGCTTGGATGAGCATACTCGCCTGTTTCCTGAACATATCTGTATTCATAACCTACTGAATCAGCCAATGAGCGAGTCTGACTTTCCTCTCCAACCAGAAAATGGGCGCCATCCAGAATGCCCTGCCGACCATACTCCCTCAAGAAACGTTCCTTGTTGGACGAAGCGAGTACATGGGTCTCATCAGGATCTATGCTCAACACTATCACGTTGAACTCTTCACCTATCGTAAAAGGGATTTCCTTCAGAGCCTGAAGCATGCCGTTGAGTATGAGACCGCACATGGCGGGGCATTCGTAATAGATCAGCGCGAGCACTGCCGGTTTTTCTCCAAAATAGTCACCAAGCGTGACATGCCTGCCTGCATCATCACGGAATTGAAGGTCCAACGGAATCCGGGCGTCCAGACGCTGTTCGAACTCAATACCCGCAGGGGTATCTGGATCCGGAACTCCCGCCTCAACCTCAATGTTTGCAAAACCCGCCAGCATCAGATATACGGCCAGGATAATTATCCCGGCAGCCGACGTTTTTGACGCAGCCATGTAATTTCCGCGACTAATAAGCCGCTGCACAAATCCAATATCTTCATTCATCGTTCATTCCGTCATCAAATATAGACTTTGATTCCTTAACTCGGCCGCCACGGTTCTTTATCCTCTTAAGAATATCCGTTCACTGCCTCCAGCTCCCCTGACTACTCCTGCTTCTGTTCCTGCTGCGCATGTTCCGGTTCATCGCGCACAGGAAGTCCCCTGTCCACCAGGATGTCTATAGCCTGATCCACAGGGATACGCACCTTTCCGGCGTCCGGATCCCGAAATTCATAATTATCCAGTATCTCGCGCATGTCCGACATGTATTCCTCCAATGCCTGTTTTTCCTCCACCTCCAGCCTGGGTTCCGGCGGAAGGACGCGTTCAGCGGCAAGCGGAGATTCAGGAACATCCCTGCGATCAGCCTCGCGGTCCATGAAACGGAAAAACCCCGCCAGCAGAAACAGAATTACAACAGTCAAGGCGGTCAAACCGAGCAGAAATATCAGTATCGGCTTAAGAAGTATATCCCGGTCCTTGTAATCCGGGTTAGGGTTTTCCGGGGTACTTTTACTCATGGATCGCGGCCTCCTTGCCGCTAAGAAGCCCTTCAAACCTGGCATCATGCAACGGAAGGATGGATTTTGATTTTACCATCCTGGTAAAGAAAAGAAACCATATACCACCCATGGCGACGGGCGTTACAAAATATAACCAGTGAATTGCAAATGCCCCGTCATGAATAGTCGGAATAATCAGCCAGAAAAGGTCAAGAAACCGGAAAAGCAGTATACCGGCAGCTATCGCCATGAGAACCCGTGCCTTCTGCTTTGAAAAACGGGATAACAGGATAAAGAACGGAATTACGAAATGGAACAGCGCAAGGAGGATAGTAACCATAGGCCACCCGTTTGCGGAACGGTCAAGATACCATGAAATCGTATCAGGAAGATTACCCGACCATATAATTATGAACTGGCTGAACGCCACGTATGCCCACAGGACAAGGCTTGCAAACAGCAGGTTTCCAAGATCATGAAAATGCTTTTCCCTGACCACACCGGATAAAGGTTCATACCTGCTCATCCATGCAATCAGGGCCGACATCATGGCGAACGCGGTCAAGAAATGCGCCACAATGAAGATGGGACCATATATGGATGAGAACCATATCGGGTCAAGCGACATTATCCAGTCAAAAGCAGCAAACGTGGAAGCCAGAACATACAACACCATTCCAAGGCCGCTGAAAATACGCATGGACCTGTTAAGCATCAGGTTCCCGTTCTCATCCTGCCGGTAAGACCACCCGGTCAGCAGCCATGCCAAACCGATCCATATGACAAAGTATATTGCAGAACGCATTATGAAAAAAGGCTCATTGAGGTAGTACTTGACCTTCTCCTGTAATATATAGTTTCCGGCCACTACATCCTCGTCGGTCCACTCAAAGATATCCGACATCCCCATTATTACGGGAATGAACAGAACAGCCATGACAGGCAGTGTTCTAGCACCGGCTTCAAGCATGCGCCGGATAACGAAGCCCCAGCCTCCGCCGACAAGGTGATGAACCATCAGGATGGCAAGACACCCCAGCGACAGACTAATCCAGAACAGGTAGGCAATCAGATAGGACTCGAAAAACGCGCTTGAATCAAGAAACAAGCCGATGACCATGACGACTGCGGCAACCGCGCCGGCAGTCACAGCCCTGCCGCTTATTCGGTCCATATACTGATTTACAGCTTCCTGTTTCATAGTGATCCCGCCTGCAGATTTTCCCGAATATCTTCGGGCACATCATCCAAGGTCGCCCGCTGACTCAATTGCAACGCGCGAATATATGCTATGATTGCCCACCGGTCTTCAGCCGATAACTGATAAGAATAACCGGGCATGCGTCCGAAGCCCCTGCTTATAACCTCAAAATAATAACCTTCCGGAGACTCCACAAGACGGTCGGTATGCAGGGATTCAGGCTTCTGAAAACCTCTCTGGACAACCATGCCATTGCCGTATCCGGCATGATCATGGCATACCGAACAGTAAATATTATAACGCTCCTTGCCCCGGATGATAACCTCCCGGTTAACAGGAAAGGGATAGGACTCCGCGAACTCGTCGTCGACTCTCCCCCTGTAAAGATGATCATCCTCCTCAAGATGACCTCTTGGAACCGCGCCTTCCACCATTGGGCGCGCCGACATCCCATCCTCGAAGAACTCACTTTCCTGGTATGGACGCTTACTGGGCTGATCGAACATTTTCTGGCGCAATTCACAGCCTGCCAATAAAGGCGTCACCAGAACAGCGGCGGCAATTACAAAACGTGCGGGAAAGCCACTTGACTGTTGACCCGACGACGGCACACCGGCTCTTTCAGCGGAAAAAGACAACGGCATTACAGGCTGAAGAATGCGGTTCCATCCTCTATTTACGGCATAGAATGTATTCAAGGCCGTATCCACAAGACATCCATGCAGGAATGCGCAGGATCGCGGTAATTTTTCAAGCATGCTCGTCATGGTTCAACCTCGGACACAGACACAGGATCAAGAGATTCCATAAATTGCTTCGCTCCGTCCGCATCAAACTTAGGATCTGTAGCTTCAATGCACAGAAAGTAACGGTCATCCGAGGCCCTTTTGAAGCCGGGCGCATTGAAGATGGAATGGTAAGGCTGGGGAAACTTGTAAATGGCGAAAAGCCCTATGACAGTTGCCAGCGCAGCGCCTAGAATAGTGCACTCGAATGTGACAGGGATAAATGATGGCCAACTATGAAATGGCCTCCCTCCCACGTTCAGCGGATACTCAATAACGGAAACCCAGTACTGAAGCATGTATCCGCCAATGCCGCCCAGCAATGCTCCTCCCAGCGTGAACCATGGCAGTATCGTGCGCTCTCCCCCCATGACCTCATAGAGGCCGTGAACCGGGATGGGCGAATAGGCATCCATATCACTGTATCCCGCCTCCCTGGTCTTGCGGGCCGCAACGAGCAGCTGGTCGGGTGTTTCGAACTCGGCTACGACGCCGTAAAGTTTGGATTTCACATCAGACTTGATCATGATCGCTCTTATTCTTGTGAAGGACTTCCCGCACCTCAAAAATTGAAATCATCGGAACCCACCTTATGAACAGCAGCATTGCAAACATGAAGAACCCTATGGTTCCTATGAACAGCGTTATGTCCCATATGGTGGGATAATACATGTGCCAGGACGACGGCAGATAATCGCGATGCAGGCTTGTTATTACAATAACAAATCGTTCCAGCCACATGCCTATGTTAACGACTATTGATATCACGAAAAGCATGATGGTATTCAGACGCACCTTCTTGAACCACAGAAGCTGTATGACAGCTGCGTTGCAGAATATAAGCGCCCAGAATGACCATGCATAGGGGCCGGTCATTCGGTTAAGCATCATATACTGTTCATAACCGTGCCCGCTGTACCATGCAAAGAATACTTCATTCAAGTATCCGTAGACCACCATCAGTCCGGTAGCGAGCATAATTTTAGCCATATTGTCCAGATGGCGTCCGGTAATGATCCCCTTCAGTCCGTAGATGGCGCGCACAGGGATAACCAGGGTCAACACCATGGCAAAACCCGAAAAAACCGCCCCTGCCACGAAGTATGGAGGGAATATAGTAGTGTGCCATCCAGGAATTATCGACACCGCAAAGTCCAGACTGACAATGCTGTGCACGGAGATGACCAGCGGGGTGGAAAGCCCGGCCAACAGCAGATATGCAACTTCGTAGCGATGCCAGTGTTTTGCCGATCCCCGCCATCCCATCGCAAACATACCATATACGATTTGCTGAATGCGTTTCTTGGCCTTGTCGCGCATGGTGGCTAGGTCGGGTATCATCCCCAGATACCAGAACATGATCGATACAAGCGCGTATGTTGTAACGGCAAACACGTCCCAGACAAGCGGGCTTCGAAATTGGGGCCACATGCCCATTGTGTTCGGGTAGGGAAACAGCCAATAAGCCAGCCATGGCCGGCCGAGATGCAAAAGCGGAAACAGACCTGCGGCCGACACGGCAAACACAGTCATAGCCTCAGCGAACCGGTTGATGGAAGTTCGCCATTCCTGACGGAAAAGAAACAACACTGCCGATATGAGCGTCCCTGCGTGACAAATTCCTATCCACCATACAAAGTTTA
>SLRP01000005.1 GCA_007130845.1 Kiritimatiellia bacterium
ACGACTACGGTAAACGATTTGGATTTCTTAATCGTGATCCGTAATCGTCGGCGTAATCGTCAACCGATCCTTATCGACTTTCATCCCCGCCTTTCCTTAGTGTTTTCTCTCCGCTCTACGACTACGGCGACGACTACGGTAAACGATTTGGATTTCTTAATCGTAATCCGTAATCGTCAACCGATCCTTATCGACTTTCATCCGTTTTCATTCAATTTTTGACAGTACCTGAACGAGAAATGCCCAGACTGCAGCCGGGCATGTACGGCTTCAAAAACCTCATCAGGCGAAATGGATTCCAGACTCTTCACAGCCTCAACGGAATCCCTGGGAATATCCCGTCCTCGCGCAACGCCCTTCTGAATGACCAGCGCATCATCACCCAACGGCCCGGTCCTGGCCGGGTCCGTCATCCCATATAACGCCACCACAGGCGTACCTGTGGCCGCCGCAACATGCATACCCCCGCTGTCATTCGCCACTACCAGATCACAGGCTCCGAGTAAAGCAACCCATTCTGAAAGGGACGTATCACCTGCCATATTGACAGCCCTTGGGCCAATCGCATTGCTGATGCTTTCGCACAGGCCCCTTTCCCCAGGAGATCCCATAACCACGATGCTGCCGGGGGTTTCCTTTGTAAGACGAATGCCCAGGGAGATGAAATGATGAGCCGGCCACATTTTAGAGGGCCCTCGTGCCGCACCCGGCAGAAACCCTATTCGCGGCTCAGAAAGTGACTCCAGAAGACGGTCCGCCTTTCCGGCTATATCACCGGGCACCGAAATCACGGGGCGTGGAATTTTTGTAACGGAATGACCTGGAACCAGCATGTCAATATACTCGAATGCCTGGTGCTGATCTTTAGAGCCGGAATCCACCAGCCTGTTCAGCATCCAATTCCGAAAATCTCCAGGCATGCCGATGCGTTCAGGAATGCCTGCCAGCCACGGTATCAAGGCGGACCTGATCGACAGCGGCAATATATAGGCCTGTTCGAATCCTTTCGACCGCAGCTCTACAACCGATCTCAATGTTCCGGAATTGCCCGGCCTCAGAACTATGATGCGGTCAGGCGCATCATGCATTTTCCACAGGTCAGCCACCCCAGGTTTGACAAGCATTGTAATCGGCACCTCAGGATATCTTTCCCTGAACAGCTGGACAGCTGGCATTGCCATCACAGTGTCGCCGATCCAGTTAACCCCGGCGATCAGCACCCCGGAATCATGCGGCGGTTCCTGTCCAGAGCCGGAGTTTGCGGCACGTGGCATTATTCCGCATGCGTCAAACAAGGTCAGAGACCCCTTCAGCATCGAAATCTGCCCGAGGGAACCAGGGATAAAAGCTGAAGGCAGCTTACTGGAAACAGATTCTTGATATCCAGTCATTGAAAGCTTCCGCTCCTGTGAGCATCTCAATTTCCACCCTCAGGAAATATATCGGCAGATCCCGCCGCTCAATCAAAGGAAACCGCACTGCGTCCTTTTCGGTTGTGATTACCACCTGCGCTCCTTTTAGAAGGCTGTCATTAATGATGTTTATTATTTCCTGCTGGGTATATCTGTGGTGATCGGCGTATCGTTTTGTATGAACTATTCTTGCCCCTAGCCTCTTAAGCTCCTCTTCAAACCCCTCGGGCGCGGCAATGCCTGACAAGGCGGCTACCGGAAGCCCTTTTAAGAATTCCAGATCCTTCTGCTCACGAGTGTATACGTCTTCAAGGTGCCGCGCACAATGCCGGCATTCCGATATCTCGGCATCAGCATTAAGCTCCCTTAGCTGATCCTTCAATTCCTTTGCGCCGTTATCATCGGATTTTGTTATGAAAATAAATCCAGCGCGCTTGATGTTCCTTATTGGCTCACGGAGTATTCCTCTGGGAAGGACACAGCGGTTTCCGAACGGATTGGTCCGGTCAACCAAAACTATGTCCAGCCTGTGTTTCAGAGATAGATACTGAAAGCCGTCATCCAGGATCAGGGTATCGCATCCCAGTTTTTTTATGGCGAATTGACCGGCCTTGACCCGGTTCTTATCTACCACAACGACCACTTCGGGAAGGTTGGAGGCCAGCATGTACGGCTCATCTCCGCTGGTGGATGAGTCAAGCAGAAGCCGTTTGCCGTCGGATACAACCAGCGGCTGTTGACCGTCTCCGCGAAACGGTATGCGAGGCAACAACCTTTGCCAGAACGGGGGCTTTTTACGCTTATATCCCCTGCTGAGTATGGCCACCTTTCGTCCCTGTTTGGCAAGAGACCTGGCAAACACTTCAACAATCGGTGTTTTCCCGGTACCTCCAACCGTGAGATTGCCGACGCTTAGAACCTGGCAACCGAGCGTATGATGGCGAAGTATTCCCCATTTGTATAAACGCAGGCGGGCCTGAACGATTATTCCGAACAGCCTTGAGAGCTGCTTGAGCACCCATCTTAGAGCGGCGGCGCGCTTGCCTTTTTCGCGCTCCTCAATGACACCAAGCAAATAGGATTCAAGCCTTTCAAGCCAAGCACGCAAAGTTTGCTTCCTCTGTATAATTTATTGTTTGTGGATTCATCGGACATGTTGCCATTCCAGAGTATCCATAGTCAAGACACGCACCTTCCGCGGAAATATTCCGCCCTATATGACGGCGTCTGAAAGCGGTGCCGGTGACTGGACTTTCCCGGATTTGCTTGGCTTATGCCGGGGTTCCCTGCAAAGAAGCCCATGATTAAAGCCCGGCTTGAGAAACACATTCACAGTCGCTAGACTTCTACCGTCATGAGAGAGCGAACCAGAAGCATAAGCCCAGACAAGGGAATTTCGTGCCGTATTTTTCCTGATAACTGGCTTGGACCCATCAACATCCCTGAGATTTTCCCGCGAATACAGCCTTTGGAAATCGACATAGGCTGCGGCAAGGGCCGGTTTCTGCTCGCCAGGGCGAGCAGTAATCCTGAAATCAATTATCTGGGAATAGACAGAATGCTGAGAAGAATACGAAAGGTGGACCGCAAGGCGGTGCGCGCCGGACTGAATAATGTGCGTCTTCTTCGCGCCGAGGCCTACTATGCGGTTTCGTATCTGATTCCGGAGAACTCAGTTTCCTCTTATTATATTTTCTTTCCGGATCCCTGGCCAAAGAAGAAGCATCATGACCATCGCCTGTTCAATGAAACCTTCACTGATGCCCTGCATCGCACACTCAAGGCCGGCGGACATATCCATTTTTCATCGGATCATTCGCCCTACTTCAACGAGGTATACAAACATATCGGCAGGGATCCCAGGTTCAGAGAAATACCGGCTTTTATCCCGTCCCCTGAAGAACGCACCGACTTTGAGATTATCTTCGAGCAAAAAGCGAATATTTCCCGGGTTTCGCTTGAAAAACTATAGTAACCACATCCCGCCCGGCATCCGTCAAAGATGAAAGAATAATACCGGTGAAATAATTTCCATCCCTAACCCGATCTATGCATGAGGGTCGAGTCCGAGGCGTATTGGAGTACCTACGCACAGGAGATTCAACCACGGATTCTACTGATGACACGGATAGGGTGGCACAGGGAGGGTGCGGGACTGGTTGCCGCTGAACTTCAAGCACGCCAAATTGCAATGGAAGCGCATCGCAAATTGACCCCAAAATCCGTGAAATCCGTGGTTGTCTCCGTAATATCCTTATTCATAGTGTGTTACAGGTCAGAACAGGTGCGCTGGTGAACAATCCAGGCTACAACATCCATGGTTCAACCGGAGCAAACCGGTGATGCTCTTCGGTTTCCTCCTCAATGGAAACGGGTTCATCCCCGGAATCCACTCCGGTCTTATCAATGTCGTAATACCACCAGTAGACCAGCAGCCCTGTAAGTATGATTACCTGTATTATAATGATTGCAGCTATCATTCCCGCGGTAAACCCAAGCATTTTACCGGTGCGCCTTCTGCCGGACCGGGCTCCTGATTCACTTTTTTGAAACAGGATTCGAGTGGAGCCGATATCCATCTGGTCGCCATGGCTGAGTTCCGTGTTCGAAACGGATTTTCCGTTGACGATCAAAATGGCTGAATCATCAAGTGTCCTTATGAAATGACTCCTGCCCCGTCCTTCCAGAACGGCATGACGCGGCGACACCCGGGCTCCGGAAATGCGAACAGGACAATCCGGATCACTTCCGATAACCACGTCGCCTTGCTGGACAGCCAGACGCCGACCTTTATTGGGTCCGCTTAGAAAAACGAGTCTGAACATATATCTATACCTTTAAACCTATGACAATCACCAACGTACAGCCCAAAGCATTCTTGACCGGACGGCATATCTTAAGCAAGATGCCTCGCTATGAACACGAAAATCAAGCAGGTCACCATTGATTCCCTTTCCTCCCTGTGCAAACGCCGGGGCTTCATATTTCAGAATTCCGAGATATACGGGGGGATCAATGGTTTCTGGGATTACGGCCCGCTGGGCACCGAGTTGAAGAACAACATCAAGCAGAGCTGGTGGAAAGCCGTTGTTCAGTGGAGGGATGACGTCGTAGGCCTTGACTCGTCAATAATAATGCATCCGCGCGTATGGGAGGCATCAGGACACCTGGAGGGGTTTTCAGATCCCATGGTGGACTGCAAGACCTGCAAAGGCAGATTCCGGGCCGACCAGCTGGATACACTCGCATGCCC
>SLRP01000006.1 GCA_007130845.1 Kiritimatiellia bacterium
GCATATTTTGTATTCCTGTTCTGGAGCGCAGGCCGTTGTCGGATCATGTCCCGGATGTTTTCCGTGTTTCTCTTATTTTCCATGCCGATCAGCATGGCTAAACCGCTCGTACAAGTATGGTCCAATTCTGAATACTCCGGAGTAACAAGCGCGATTTACGAGGTCTCTCAACAATTGGAAGATGGAGATCTGGTAGTCGCTGACCATCCATGGTGGGGATCTCCCCTCATGTTTATTTTCGGGCACCAGGTTTTAAACGGAGCATTATTGTGGGAGAGGGGCGGAGAGGAGGAAATGGAATCTGCTATTCCTGTTCTGGAAGAGCTTCGCAAGAACGGATGGCGTATTCGTTTTCTTACGTCCACCAGCCATGGAATGTCAATCTATCCTCTTGAATTAGGCGGCATTACGGAGGATTGGGCGGGCGATCACCTGGCAGTCGAGGAAATTCATCATCACAGGAACAACAGTGATTATCCGGTAAGGAAAAGAAATGTTCAATTCCGGTTGTTCACATGGGCCGGAGACAAGCGGTTACAGACGCAGCCACGTTCCCCGGACGCGTACGGCACGGCGGATTAACTGTATGAAAATTTTATTCCGCAGCGGGTTTTCGCGCCAGCACCGCCACATGATCGTACAGGTTCTTGTTTATGCGGAATAAAATATCCTCGTTTGCAAGCATGCGGATTAGAGCCTGAACCCATGCATTCGTAAGGACCGGTACTGCGGTATGTACCAATATTCTGTCCATAATGTTTTTCCAGGGCGCGGGTGAAATCAGAAACGACCGGGAATTGACTATTTCAAATCCACAGTCTTCAAGCGCGTTTCCAATCCGATGCCTGGTAACTATAAAGCTGTGCTGGTATTCGTATTTGAAATAAAGCGTCCTTATGGTTTCGTAGTTTGGCGCGATTACCGATATATATCCTCCCGGCTTAAGCACTCTGAACGACTCCTTGAAAAAAGCCATGACCTCCCGGTAATCCACGAGATGCTCGACGAAGTCGGCGGAGTGTACAAGATCAACGGAATCCGAATTCAGCGGCATGGGGGGGATGGTATCCTGTATTATGTCAAAGCCTTCCTGCCGCAGTGATTCCGCCAGGGTTTCGCTGGGCTCAATACCTGTGAACCGCAATCCCCTTGATACGCAAGCCCTTGAAAACTCCCCGCGTCCGGGTCCGGCTTCTACAACTAGTGAATCACGGGAAAGGATAGGGAGGAAGTGTTTGAAAAGTGCATCCTGTCGCGACGCCTTCCACTTTGCTCCAAGTGATTTGGTGCTGGAGAAACTATACTGTCCTTCAATGTTCTGCATTACTGGCTATCCTTATGTAGAATGAAGCACCGGGATATTCGGGTATTCCTTTCCTGAAAAGTCTCAAATTATTCTTTTAAGATATAAGTCTGCATATTTCCGCTGAATAAATAAATCAAAAACAAGAATTTGATTCGATGCCTTTCACCCTTGTGTTGTAATCATTAATGGAGTCCCGGGCAGCACGTACGGCTTGTCATCTTCTGAATTAACCTGCTTGCCGGATGAATTCGTTCCAGTATTATCATGCACATGAATATTGAAGCAGGATCAAACAATCTTTTGCGGGGTGATTTATCAAATGATCCGTTCGAAGTGGCCGCTCTGCGATATTATTACAAGCCCTACATTGCCTTTTTCCACTCATTCGAGCTGCGGGCATACGCTGAAATGGATGTCCGGTTGTCATCTCCGGTTCTTGATCTTGGCTGCGGGGAGGGGGCCTTCGCCGCGGAGTTGCGTCAGGTGTTGAAAAAGGATATCAGCTTCACAGGTCTGGATATGAGTGAGAAGGCTCTTCAAACAGCTCGCGCAACTGCCGGAGGATTGTATGAATCCCTTCATCAGGGTGATGCCAGAAAACTGCCTTTTCCGGATAGCCGGTTCGGTACGGTTGTTGCCAATGATGCATTTGTAGCTGTTACACCGGGTCTTGATCTTTCCCTGAAGGAAACCGCCCGTGTGATTAGACCGGGCGGCCATCTGTATTGCACTGTGGCAACGGATCGCTTCGGTGAACACGCGCTATGGACAAGGATATTACGATCTGTGGGTGCTCCGGGATGGGCGGACAATTACGCGGACCGTTTAAGGCGGCGACTGACTTGCTTCAACTATTTTACACCGGACGGCTGGAGCTCCTTGTTGACGGATGCGGGTTTTGAGGTGGAGAAAATGATCGGGTTCTTTCCCTTACGCCACGAGGATATCTGGGGATTCCTCACGTGGACTCCACTCCGGGCGTTATCCGTGTTTAGATATATCGAAAATGAGGCTGCGCGTAAACTGATGGCAAGAGCGCTGATGCGGGCATTCCAGCGACGATATAAAGAAACACCTGTTCATAATGACGTTAATGAATGCAGTTATATTCTCATACGCGCGGTAAAATCATGAATGGGTGTGCTCGTGCGCAGTGCGGGTTATTGTCTTGCCGACTTATAGAATTCCGACAGTTCGTCAACATGCGCTGAAACGGAAAATGACTGCGCCCTCCTCAGGCTCTGCGCGCCAAGGCGTGCGGCCAGTTCCCTGTTGGTAAGGACTGCGTAAAGCCGATCCACGAAATCATCGAAGTCGCCGGGCTTTACGAGGAATCCCGTTTCATTGTCATGGATAATTTCAGGGAGGCCTCCAACCGCGAATGCCACCACCGGTGTTCCGGACGCCATGGCCTCCAGTACGGAGTACGGCAGACCTTCATGCTCGGATGGCATGGCAAGCACATCCGTGCAGGCCAGTAATTCGGGAAGGTCGTTTCGATGCCCTGCAAAAACAACATTCTTCTCAAGGTTCAATGTCTTGACTCTGCTTTTCAATTTATAGCGGTCAGGACCGTCACCGATAAGGAGCAGGCATGCATTTGGAAACATTTTCAGCAGCCTGGGAAAAGCCGTAATCATCCGGTCCTGGGCTTTTTCCGAACGCAGGCGGCCGACGACACTGACTACACGGGTATTGGGTTGTATTGAAAGGCCGTTCAAAATTTCATTACGTTTCTGTTCCGAAATACAATCATCGTCAGGAAAGGGTACTCCATTATACAGCACATGTAATTTATCATGTGGGATGGCAAGCGTTTCCCCGGCGTATTCGGCTACAGCCTTAGACACGCACAAGGCCGCATTGGTCCAGCGGGCCGTGAGTTTATGGATTAACCGGGTGACCGGATCAAGCGGATTAGTGTCGTGCAGGTGTACGATTATGGCCGTGCCGGTAATTCGTGCAGCCAGGCGGCCCAGTATGATACCTTTCATACCTGCCGCGTGCAGAACCTCTATTTTTTCTTTCCGTATTATATGGATGATATCGGCAAGGGCGCGGGGATCCCACTTTGATCTTCCAAGGAAAATGGGTTTAACCCCCTTGGATTCCAAAGCGGCCGTTGCAGGATGATTTCCTCGGAGGAAGCAGACCGACAGCTTTATGTTTCTACAGCCCAGTTCAGGCAATGTGTTTATAAAGTATGTGGTAGCTCCATGGACGCGGCCTTCCGCATGTCCCAAATGGTCGCTAAGCACCAACACGCGCATGGGGATATCTGCTGCCGCGTAGTTTGCCCTGATTTCTGTCATGCGCAGATTCAAAGCCAACATGGCTGAGGTGTCCAGCCCAATTACTTTAATGAAATGCAATTTCAAGGGGGCCAGCGCCGAACTGCCATCCATTTCGAGCCTGTTTTTCAATACCGATACATCCAGCCTTTCGGTCTGATTGAAGCCTTGTGATGACATTAAGAATTTGACGCGGCACGGGAAAACATGTCAAAGAGCCTTCTGTATGAATATCCGCATGTCATGGCGAAAAAACTGGCCTGATCTGGAAGCGATGTTGTTTGGAGGGTTTCCATCATTTGTGACATCCCGGAACCCTTCAGCTTTACCTGACGGTATTCCCGTGTTTTGTTATCACGCCGCGGATGCCGGGACGGTCGATGCCGATTTTGCCTTCTTGAAGGATAACGGTTACAGGACATGTACTGCGGACGAGCTTTCCACGTACATGAATGGCGGACAAATGCTTCATGACCGGACAGTTGCGTTAACGGTGGATGACGGCGCATACAACCTGTACGATGTATTATTCCCGTGTCTGCGGCGGTACGGGTTTAACGCTACAGCGTTTGTGCCGACCGCATTTATTCGTGATTCTTATGATCTTCCGAATCGGTCGCGACCCTGTACATGGGAGGAACTCCGTGAAATGGACTCTTCCGGCCACGTTGATGTGCAGGCTCATACACATGCACACCGCTATGTTCCGAATTGGCCGGAACCGGTCGACCTGGTTGGTATCGATCCCGCCTTCAGCAGGGAGGTTCAGCAGGGGGCTGCCTTGCCTATAGAGGAGGATTTCTCGCTGGCTAAGAACAGGATTCTGGACAAACTTGGAAAGTCGGCACCACATATGGCTTTCCCAATGTATTCCGGCACGGATAAGGCAGTTAATTGCGGTATAGTTGCGGGTTATGAAACATTCTGGTGGGGAACGTTGCCCGGGCGGAGAGCCAATAAACCTGGCGATCCTGTAACGCATATTGTGCGAATAAGTTCCGAATTCCTCCGGCGTCTTCCTGGAAGAGGGCGGGTCAC
>SLRP01000140.1 GCA_007130845.1 Kiritimatiellia bacterium
ATGCCGTTAACGAAGCTCTGCCGGTGCTTCACCGTTATTACAAACTTCGCCGGCGCGCACTCGGGCTTAAAACTCTGCATCTCTATGATGTCCATATTCCTCTTGTGAGCGATGTCCTGGTTAAGCACACGTACGAGGAAGCGGTCGATCTTATTCTGGACTCATTAGAACCTTTAGGCGGTGAATATACCGGCATCCTGAGAAGCGGACTTGAAGGAGGCTGGGTAGACCGATACGAGAATAAAGGGAAACGATCAGGCGCTTTTTCCGCGGGACCGTATGACGGCGATCCGTATATACTCATGAATTACAATGAGGACATGCTCCGCGACGTTTTCACGCTTTCCCACGAGGCAGGTCACTCAATGCATGCGTGGTACAGCGCCCGCAATCAACCATTTCAGGACTATCATGCCTCGATATTCGTCGCTGAAGTGGCCTCCACTTTCAATGAACAATTGCTTTACAAACACATGAAACAACGTGCGGGAAGCGATGAAATAAAGGCCTACCTCATCAGCCGCCAGGTGGACGACCTTCTGGCAACAATGTTCCGCCAGACCATGTTTGCGGAGTTCGAAATGATTACCCATGAAATGGCCGAAAACAACAAGCCATTGACGGTAGATTCACTGCGGGCCGCATACCGCGGCCTGCAGGAAAAATATTTCGGAAAAGAAGTTTCACTTGATGAAGTAAGCGACTTGGAAGGCCTGCGTATTCCCCACTTCTACTCAGCCTTCTATGTTTATAAATATGCCACAGGTATTTCAGCCGCTATTGCCCTTGTTGACCGGGTTCTCAATGGAGGACAAAGGGAACTGAGCGACTACCTCGGCTTCCTGAAATCGGGTGACAGCAAATTCCCGATAGAACAATTGAGGGACGCCGGCGTCGATATGACATCCAGCGCCCCGATAAGTCATGCCTTGAACGAATTTGAAAGGCTGGTCGTAGATTTGGACGAAGCAATCGGCTGTATCAAGAATTGAAAATGAAATCCTTCGGAAATTCCGGAAGCACCTGATTTTTACTCCTTGTATTTTCTAAGATCGTCCTGCTTCTGACATACAGCAGGGTGTCCCGGTTTCCGGAACAAATCCTCTGTGTATTGACATGGACTTCTAAATTTGCAAGTCGTGTTCCTGTCTCTTTACCTGTTCAAGTGCACTGTGCCGGGCCGGCAATTTATTATTCATTTGGCGGGCATTATTTCCAGGTTTGAACCATTTTCGACTGTCCATTGGCCCGGAATATCATTCCTGTTTTCCAGGCAACCCAGGAATAGACCGCCCGCGCAGCAGATCCGCCTGGAACTGCATGAGCATGTTGTTCACAACGGCGCCGCGTTCCATGCGCATTCCCTTGAGGCTAAAGCCCTAATCCGGTTACATGTATCCGTTGTGATTGTCGAAGTCCTCCGGAAGCTGTTCCTGCCCGTCGATAAAATACAGGCCCATAAAGTTCAGCGCAGCGGCGCATGCCTGTATAACAATCACCTGCATGAGTCCTCCACGCCCTGTTCATATTAATGGCAGTGTTCAGCAGTTCCGTCACATTCATTAATCATCCCGACCAGGAGATGTGTTTATAGATTCGCATAAGGGAAAAGATGATGCGTATCTCCGTAATACAGGGCAATCAAATCGTGCTATGCTTACAATGAATTCGTTTCACTCTTCATCGTTAAGCAAAATAATAATTTCTTGACCCTTCTGAAAATATTGATAGAGTCCGCTTGTAACTCTTTTCGGGAATCACGGGGATATTATCCATGCAGATATTCGCACCAAAAGAAATGCATCCCACTGACAAGCGTGTTCCGGTAATTCCGGATTCGGTAAAACGACTCGTCACGCTGGGAGCCAACGTAGTTGTAGAAAGCGGAATCGGGTCATCAATAGGCATATCCGACAAGGAATACGAAGATGCCGGCGCATCCATAAGCACAGATAGAATGAAATCGCTTTCCGATTCAGACCTGATCCTGCGTTTGCACAAACCTGCCAATGAGGAAACAGGGGTTATAAAGAAAGGGGCGATACATGTCAGTTATCTCGACCCGTTCAATGAATCCGGTCTTGTGCGCGAAATGGCCGGTGCCGGAATAAGCGCCGTCAGCATGGAAATGATTCCGCGGACAACAATTGCGCAGAAAATGGACGCACTCAGCTCACAGGCAAATCTTGGCGGGTACTCGGCTGTTATCATGGCGGCGGACCGTCTAAACAAGATTCTTCCCATGATGATCACTCCGTCCGGAACCATTACCCCGTCGCGGGTGTTCGTTATTGGCGCGGGAGTTGCAGGACTTCAGGCAATAGCCACGGCAAAACGCCTGGGAGCCCGGGTTGAAGCATTCGATACCAGACCGGTTGTGGAAGAGCAGGTTCAATCCCTTGGAGCCAAATTTATAAAGGTCGACCTGGGTGAAACCGGCGAAACCAGTGATGGTTACGCCCGGGAACTATCTGAGGAACAATTACAGAAACAGCGCGAGGCAATGGCCAAGGCATGTGCTAACGCGGATGTAGTTATCACGACTGCGCAGATATTCGGCAGAAAGGCGCCTGTCATAGTTACACGGGAAATCATCCGACGGATGAAACCCGGAAGTGTCATAGTCGACATGGCCGTGGAGTCGGGAGGCAATGTCGAGGGATCGAAAAAGGACGAGGATGTGGACGTCGGCGGCGTCACCATAATGGGGCGATCCAATTTACCTGGGATGGTCCCTGTTCATGCCAGCCAGATGTATTCCAGCAATTTGTGCAACATGATCGAACATTTCTGGGACAAGGAATCAAACAGCTTCAAACTGGACAGGGAGGATGAAATCATCAAGGGATGTCTCGTAACTCACGGCGGTGAGGTTGTTAACGACCTCGTAAAATCAGCAGTATGACAAATGAATTGGTTGCTTCATTTAGACAGGCACAGAAACAAGGAAGCTAAAACATGGAAGATATAGGATTGCTTTTATTCATATTCGTGCTCGCCATCTTTCTGGGTTTTGAATTGATCTCGAAGGTGCCTTCCCAGCTTCACACTCCCCTGATGTCTGGAGCAAACGCAATATCCGGAATTACGATAGTGGGAGCCATTTTTGCCGCAGGCATGGATTCCGGTGCCGCTGGAATGATCCTGGGTTTTCTGGCGGTTACATTCGCCTCGATCAATGTCGTTGGCGGTTATCTCGTTACGGACAGGATGCTTGGAATGTTCAAGCAGCGAAAAGAAGGGGGCAGGAAGTGAGTTTAGACGGACTGATCAACATAGCCTATATAATCGCAGCAATCCTGTTCGTGTTCGGAATCAAAATGCTTACCTCCGCGACAACGGCGCGGCGCGGCAACATGCTTTCCTCACTCGGCATGCTCCTGGCAATTGTAGTGACCCTGCTTCATCGCGATGTGATAAGTTACCAGTGGATTCTTATCGGATTCATAATCGGTGGGGCAATCGGGGCTTTCGCGGCACGGATGGTCAGAATGACAGCAATGCCCGAGATGGTTGCTCTCTTCAACGGCTTCGGAGGCATAGCCAGCCTGCTTGTCGGCTGGGCCGAATATCACCAGAACCCGGATATTCCTGTTTTCACCATTTCTGCCATCTCGCTGGCAGTCCTCATCGGGGGTGTAACTTTTTCAGGGAGTCTTATTGCATACGGAAAGCTGTCCGAAACGATCACCGGCAAACCCGTCCTTTTCAAGGGTCAGCATATAGCCAACGCGGCCATACTGCTCGGCATAGTCGCGGTAATTGTATGGTACGTCGTTCAACCTCAGATTTATCCCCTGCTTATCATACTTGTACTGCTTGCCCTTACGCTCGGAGTAATGGCTGTTATTCCCATAGGTGGAGCGGATATGCCAGTGGTGATTTCCCTTTTGAACAGTTATTCTGGCCTGGCGGCTTGCGCCGCGGGATTCGTTATCGAAGAGACAGTGCTTATAGTAGCGGGCGCGCTCGTCGGCGCCAGCGGCATGATCCTGACCATAATAATGTGCAAGGCCATGAACCGTTCCCTTGCAAATGTGCTTTTCAGTGGATTTGGATCAACAACAACGGGATCCGGCACAGGATATCAGGGCGAAGCCAATCCGGTATCAGTACAGGACGCGTACTATCTCCTGGAGGCGGCCAAATCCGTGATTTTTGTTCCAGGATACGGAATGGCCGTGGCCCAGGCCCAGCATGTTGTGCGCGAACTCGGCGAACTGCTTGAGGCTAACGGCGCAGAAGTAAGATACGTGATCCATCCCGTCGCCGGCCGCATGCCCGGACACATGAATGTTCTGCTTGCGGAAGCAGACGTTCCTTATGACCAGCTTGTCGTGCCGGAGGACGTAAACCCGACCATTACAAATATTGATGTAGCCATAGTGGTCGGTGCAAACGACGTTGTTAACCCCGCAGCTCGCGAAGATGAAAACAGTCCGTTATGGGGAATGCCAATCATAAATGTTGATCTTGCCCGCACCTGCATAGTCTGCAAGCGCAGCCTCAATCCCGGATTCGCCGGAGTAGACAACCCGTTGTTCTTCAAGGAAAATACGCGCATGCTGTTCGGTGACGCCAAGAAGATGTTCAGCGAGCTCGTAAGCGAATTCAAGGA
>SLRP01000024.1 GCA_007130845.1 Kiritimatiellia bacterium
AATGCTTGTTGCACGAGTATCCGGCTTCTCTTATCTTGCGGTTAGCATCCCGCAAAGCTTCAAGCATGTATGACCTGTGATTATCCGGAGTTATGTTCCACTGAGTCTGATCTTCATGCCCAAAATCAAAGTTCCACAGAGCCGACAAGTGAACTTCATGTTCAAGCATCAGGTTGATCAGGAATTCAAACTGTTTCCGCTCTTCCTCGATCGTCTTATCTGTTCCGTCCACCCCGAACTCTCCTATCCACAGCGGCTTGTTCTCTTTCTCCGCGATCTGCATCATGAACTCGATCTGATCGGATGGGTTCAGGTACATCAGATCGGAATCTTCAGCCTCGGGATCTGGGCTGTAATAGTAAAAGTGGGCGCTCAACGCATTCATGTGCCGGTTGTCCTTGATGAAAATCCTTTTCCACTCTTCCTTTGAGTCAGTTTTCCACGTATTTTCGCTCCAGTTGTGGTATGCGGATTTACGGGGTTTGGAGTCTCCTGAAAAGATCGGACGCGAATCATCAATTGAACGAACTGTTTCGACAAAGGCCTCGTATGCGACCCAGACATTCCTTCGATACATCTTGTCGCGTTCCGTTCTAAAATCAGGTGTCCCATAGTCATAGTCAGGGATTATCCAGCCTCTTCCCGCATTGGGGTCCGGGATATCCGCCTCTAGCAGATATTCATTACCGAATTCCCATGCCCAGATGGCAGGGGAATCAACATATCTTTCAACAACTTCGCGCGTGTATTGCCTCATCATGGCGTGGGTCTTGCTGTCCGGATTTCCCCACTGATCCAGCGGCTCTCCCACAACATCCGGAAGGGTGAAATACGTCCAGAACAATGTAGGTATCAGTCCCATGCCGGTTTCTTCGGCATAGGCTACGAACTTGTCAAATGCCTCGAAATAGCCTGCCTTGTCGTTAAGATAGACATCCCATTCGACAGGGTAAAAGCCACATGCCGCGAAGCGGATAAAAGGGATTTCATAGCTGCGCAGAATCTCGAATCTCTGACGATAGGAGGTATCCGACAAGTCCGGTTCAGCGCCTTCCAGGCCAAGCTTTCGAAGAAATGCATTGTAAAAATTAATGCCGACTCCGCGGAATTCCCTGCCTTCCTTGAAAAAATTGCCGTCAACAACCGTTAGTCCCGGCGGGTTTGCAGACGACTGCTCCGCAGACAGCGCATGTGCAAAGATAAACACGATCGCAATGCAAAACATGAACGGGCGCCCGATGTGATGCGCGGCAATTGATGCATCATGGCAGGAGTGTTTCGTGCCGGAAAGTGCGGCCAATCGTCTTCTGATATGCATTATTGATTTAAACCCTTCTGTAATAAGAGCAGTTCCGTTCAGATCACTTCCAGTCGCCAATGGCAAACCGTTCATTCATCTCCACGACGGCATCAAGCATGAAACTCCGTTCATTGTCGGGTGTAATGTCCCATTCCGTCTGATAGGTGCCGTGCGGAATGAAGTTCCATATGGCGGACAAGTCCATCTTGTTTTCCTCCACAGTATTCATCATCCTGAAAAAGAGGTCGCGTGATTCACTGTCATATCCCGGCATTCCGAGTTCCCCGCACCATATGGCCTTTCCCTGTTCCCTGCAGAATTCGCTTATGATTCGCGTAAATTCTTCCAGGGACGGTTTCTCACCCTTGAAGTATTCCCCGTCGGCTTCTGCGTAAAGATGAAAGGATACGACCTGGTATGGCTCGGGCGTATCCGCCTTGAACTGTTCAAGCCACTGTTCCCTGGTATCCAGTCCCCATGCATCCTTGTTGCGGTTGTGCCATGCGTGGGCACGGGGAACGGAGTCTCCCGTCACAATTATCCTGTGCTCATCGATCGCGCGAACGGTTTCGTAGAAGTCCTTATAGAGATCCATTATCATTGGGCGAAAGAGCTTGTCTTCCTTGGTCCTGGGTTGTCCGGAACCTGCCTTTGGCGGCGGAAGATGATCGTATTCAGGCAAGTCCACGTACAACAGGTATTCATTGCCCACTTCCCATGCGTATATTGCCGGTGAATCCTTGTAACGTGTAACCACTTCGGTTGTGTATTGTCGTATGAATTCACGCGATGCGCTGTCGGCGTCGCCAAGGGCGCTCAACGGCTCATTCATCAAATCCGGAACCGCGACCACGTACCAGAACAAGGACGGAATCAGACCCAGGCCGCGCTTTTCAGCCTCTCTTACTATCAAATCCAGGCGGCGGAAATGTTCTTCAGGGTCGTCCACGTAGAGCTGCCATCCTCTGTGATCGAATGAGCAGGCCATGAACCGTATATACGGAATGTTGTAATCCTCTTTTAGAATGCGAAACCCATCAACGAAATCCCTGTTGTCGGCGTCCCGGATAACGGAGCTGAAGCAGTTGTTGTAGTTGATTCCCATTGCCCGGTATTGCTCTCCATTTCGCATCGTAACCCCGTCCTGAAAATAAATCCCCTTCGGAGCGCCTGATGATTCACCTGATAAAGGAAGAGCCGGGAACAATAAGAACAGGCATGTGATGACTGCGGGTAACAAATACGCATCAAGTTTGTGCATAACACCCTTTCATTTCGTGATTAACGGCCAAACCCCGTTTCCTGTATTTTACACGCAGATCCTGAAATACTGTAAATGCGCAAGAAAGTTTTCGACCTTGCGTCGCGGCGATCGGTTCAACCGTCAGCGGATAAATTATTTCGCCAATAAATAACAGCAGTTGAAACTGATAGATGCCTGTTTACCTGTTAATGCCTGAAACAAACGGCAACCATAATGTTTTGTTGGATAACTATACTGGATAATTACACAAAGTTTTTATTGTTGATGGACGAAAATAATCGAAACTAGATCAATTGTCAAACTGAATTGAATTATTGTCATGGGCTTTAAACTGATGGCCTGCATTGGGTCCAATCGGGTATGTTGTTGTCCTGGCATCTCATGAATTTGCGGTTGTAAGTTTCGCAATGATTGTGACGGGCCGGTGATGACATGCATGGGTCAAGAATATAATTGCGAAAACACTTAAGATATTGTTCCATACTGGTTTGCGGGAACGGGATGGCGCATATGTCCGGTGGGTTGGGGTGTTTTAACCGGTGTCATCAATGGAGTCCCGCTCTTCGGCGCCGGTGGAAGGGCGTTTTGACTGATTTCAAGGTGAAGCCGGTATGAAGAAGACAACAATTTACTCTCTCAGCAAGGAGCTAGGGGTGAGCCCTGCGACGGTAAGCAAGGCTCTGAACAACTCGCCGGAGTTGAATCCCGATACAGCTGCGCGCATACGAGCCCAGGCAGAGGAACGCGGCTTCAGGCCGCGGCCGATGCTTTCGCGCGTCTCCAATATCTGCGCGCTCATTCAGACGCCAAATGCTCAAATAAGTTGTTTTTCCCCGTACACGGTGGATATCATGCAGGGAATGATGGACTATTTGCAGTCCCATGAAATCGAGTTTTCCCTTTTCAGCGAGGAGATTAAGAAACTCAACAGCGGGCTGCTGTTGCGTCAATTGGGAAGGCGCGGTATAAAGGGGGCCGCGCTGATAAATACCAACGAAGACAGCGCTTTCTACGAAGAGTTTGAACGCAGCAGTTTCCCATATTGCAGTCTTATGACGGATGACGGCAAACCTTCCCGTAACCTGCTCACAATAGACAATGTTGACGTGGCGTTCCGCGCTGTTGAATATCTGACCGGTATAGGACATCAGAAGATAGCTGTTCTAGTAACGCCGGCGCATGGTTTGACCGGAACCCAGCGGCTTGAAGGCTATCGCAAGGCGATGAAAGCCGCAGAGATCGAGCCTGATGAGAATTGGATCGTCCGATCTTACATTGATGAGGAGGAATTGGATTTCGGATATGCTTCAGTGCTGACCCTTTTCAGGGCCCATCCTGAATTGACCGCGCTGTTTGTAATGGGAGACTATGTCGCCATAGGCGCGCTAAGGGCATTCCATCATCTGGGGTTAAGTGTTCCCGGTGATGTGTCCATAATTGCCTGCGACGATGCACCGGAAACAGCATATCTCAACCCGCCGCTCACCGTCATGCGCATACCCAACCGCAAACTGGGCTATACCGCCGCCCGTTGGATTCATCGCCAGATAAAAGAGGGCATTTCCAAGTCTCAGCCGCCATACGAACCATGGATGCGCGGCGAGCTTGTTCTGCGGGATTCAACAGCCAAGCCGGGAAAATGACTTGTCTCGGCGTTGCGTCTGTTTGTCCGGCCTTCAGGTACGCAGCCTGATCAGGTTTCTTGAGTTCCGAAATTGGACACCCATTCAGTCGATCGGACTCTTGCAGTCGCTAAAGAGATGACGGACAAGACGGCGCAAGCGGAGTCGGTTAAGTGTGTCCGCGTAAGGGTAGCCGAGTAAGAGTTTTTATTACGGGGTACCGTTTTTTAAAGCGCCGTTAGCATGGCTGATATGCGATGTTAGGAACGATGGACCACCAGCTTCTCATGCTCGAAAGGTCCCGTCATAATCCCCATTCCCCGCTTCGTACACTTAACCGGATACACTTACGCGCCACACTTAAACGGATACCCTTACCCGACTCCGCTTCCCCCGCCTTCCGATATCCCCGCAGTCGAAACATCCGCT
>SLRP01000100.1 GCA_007130845.1 Kiritimatiellia bacterium
CTTAGCGGGTGTTCCCGCTGCCAGGCTGTCGGGTGCAATATCTCCGGTTACGACCGACCCGGCGCCTATTACACAATGTTCTCCTATTGTGACCCCGTCCACTATGATAACACCTGCCGCCAGCCAGCAATTTGGTCCTATGGTTGTGGGGCCCCTAGTGACCATGCCGCTCTGCTCGGCAAAGGTCCTGCTCCTGTCCTTGTAGTCGTATTGCCCCCCGCTGAGAATGTAAGTGAAGGCGGCTATGACCGTTTGCCGTCCAATGGCAAGTTTGTTGGAGGAATAGATCTGGCAGTTCGACGATACGTTTACGGAGTGTTCTATGGCGATGTCGCCGTTCTTGCAATATATTATCGTGTTGCGCCCGATATACGCGTCATCATCTATGGTAATGCCGGTATTGGATTCGCCCTTGGCGTCGACGACCACATTGTCGTCCAGAACCACGCGGTCGCCAAGCGATATCTTATGTGCATGGCGTAGTGTGAGGTTTTTACCGAACACGACTTTCCGGCCGCACTTTCTGAACAATCCGGGATAAAGAATCTGGCGTAGAAATAAACCCAATGCTCCCGACAGCCCTGAAGTAAGCGTTATTATAATTTCAGTCTTGATAACATGCCACATCGAGGTATCGCCGTAATATATATCGCGGTATTTTCGAAAGGCGGATTTGTTTTCATCCTTCAGGACGCCCTTTATCTTGTAATCGGGAGGCGTGTCGGATGGATTATTGGCAGGGTCATTGGTCATATTGATATATCTATTTCCGGACATGCGCGGATTCGATGAACTTGTTGTGCCATATGGCCATATTCATCAGGCCCCATAGCACATGGTTGTGATTATGCTTTCTGGATACGTGTTCTTCAATCAATTGTTCCACGTAATTCATATGCGTGTATTCACGAAGAAGGTTGGATTCCCGGAGCAGGTCGGTCATATAATTCTTCATTTGGTCCCTGAGCAGGTTCTTGACCGGCAGGCTGAAGCCTTGTTTGCCCCTGTACACGATATCATCGGGAAGCAGGCCGCGTAAGGCTTCCCTGAAAATGTCCTTTGTTCTTAGGCCGCGCAGCTTCCATCGCCCCGGAAGTGAGGCCGCCAGTTCGACAACTTTATGGTCGAGCAACGGAACCCTTACTTCCAGGGAATGAGTCATGCTCATGCGGTCCACTTTCATGAGAACGCTGTCGGACATCATGAAGCGGGTATCAAGATACAATTCGCGGTTGACGGCATCTTCTGCGTCGCATTTAGCCTCATGAGCCCGTACATGACGAAATGCGTCGTCACTGATGCGCTTCAGGAAATCCTCCTTGAAAAGTTTTCCAGACAATGAATTGTTCAGGAAATACTGCCAGCGCAGGTGTCGTCCGTCCGCCGGCAGGGCTGATCCCTCCACGAAACGTTTAAGCAGGTTGAAAGCCCCTTTTTTCTGCTGTTGGTCGGGAAGTTTCATGACCAGCGGCGTGACAAGGCCGCGGCGCAGGGGGGAGGGGATCATGGAGTACCACCGGTTGAGTTTGCTTGCCTTGAACCGGTCGTATCCGGCGAAGACTTCATCGCCTCCCTCTCCGCTGAGGCAAACCGTGACGTCTCTTCTCGCCTTTCCGCATAGCTTCATCAGGGGGATGGACGAGAGGTCGGTCATCGGTTCATCGAAATGCCACAGGGAGTTCTCTATGTCCTCAGGGGTTATGTCGTCGATCATCAGGATGTTGTGTTCAGTATCAAGGTAATCCGCTACCTGCTTTGCGTAGTCAAGTTCGCTGAAGGACTTGTCGGGATATCCAATGGTGAAGGTCTGAAGGCGTCCTTTAACGTGCTGCCTCATGAACGCCGCCAACGCGCTGGAATCCAAACCTCCCGAAAGGAATACGCCCAGAGGGACATCGGAAATCAGATGAGATTTCACCGCATCGTTCATGGAATCTCTGACTTCAGAGGCGAGATCGTGCCGGCTTCGGCCTTTCAATTCTCTAGGCGCGTAACTGAGATCCCAGTAGGAGCGCAGATCCGCATCGCCCTTTTCCCATATCAATTGATATCCCGCCGGAAGTTTATGGATATCCCTGAACATGGTTGCCGGGGCGGGTACGAATTCGAAGCCCATATAATCGTAAAAGGCCTGTTCATTCATGGTTCTAGACACGTATGGTGTCTGCAGGATGGCCTTTATTTCCGACGCGAACAGCAGTTTCCCGTCCCTCAGGTAGTAATAAAGCGGCTTGATTCCTATTCTGTCGCGGACCAGCCACAACCTCTTTATATTGTTGTCCCATAAGGCAAAGGCGAACATCCCGCGCAGGGTATGAACGGCGTCAAGGCCGTATTCCTCATAGGCATGTATTATGACTTCCGTGTCGGAATGGCTTTGAAACCTGTGTCCTTTTGAGATCAGATCCTCGCGAATTTCCTGGAAATTATAGATTTCTCCGTTGAAAACAATCTGGATGGTTCCATCCTCGTTTCCCATGGGCTGGCGACCGTGATCGCTGAGGTCAATTATGCTCAATCTGCGATGGCCCAGGGAGACATCGGGTGTTGTGTATGCGCCGTGCTGATCCGGTCCCCTGTGAACCAGGGTGTCGGTCATGCTTCTGATAAGATCTTCGTCCTGCCAGTTAAAGCCTGCGATACCACACATGTGTCTGTCCTGAACGGTTGGGAATGGAACGTCTAGTCAAGGTATCCGTTGGCCAGATACCACTCGTAGGTGCGGGTCAATCCTTCTCTCAGCCCTACGCGGGGCTCATAGCCAAGGTCCCTTCTCGCTTTATCTATGGAGAATGCCCGCACCTGCCGGTACCAATCCGCTCTTCTCCGAAACAGCGGGGGGTCGGCGGGGAACGGTTTGTATATCATTTCCACAATGGTCGCCACTGTGTATAGAGCCCAGAACGGGTAATGAGGCATTTTGCAGTCCACCTGCATTATATCCGCGATTTCCTGAACGATTTCCTTGATGGAGTAATATTTGTCGTCTGCGATCAGATATGTCTGTCCCCTGGCCCCGGGTTTCTCCGCTGCAAGCTCGAATGCGTCGATGAAGTTTTCCACATACAAAGGATGATAATAGGTTCGTCCTGTTCCGAAGAAAGGAAACGAGCCTTTCTTTACCTGTCTGAACAGCATTAGAAACCGGCCGGGATCGCCGGGTCCATATATGGCGGTCGGGCGCAGTATGCTGATATCCATTCCTTTTTGGATGAATTCGTCCGCGACCACCTCTCCTTCGTATTTGGTTTGCTGGTAATAATCTTCCGGAGAAATCGGGCTGTTTTCATCGGCGGGAGGATTCTTGATGTCGCCGTGCACTCCCTGCGTGCTGCAATAAACGATCTTGGGAGTGCCGTTTGCCTCGCAAACTTCCAGCAGTCGGCGTGTGCCTTCAACATTGGTTTCCCAATATACCTTATTGGGGAGATTGACCTTTCTGAAAGAAGCGGCCAGATGATATACAATGTCGCATCCCGGCACCAGTTTCTCGAGGACTGCGCGATCCGTTACTGTTCCAATCGTTATGTTTGCGCCCAGCGACGTCAACTCATCGTAAACTATTCCCTGTTGGTTATCCAATGAGAGAACTTCATGACCTTTTCCCAGCAGACGTCTGACCAGGTGACTGCCAGTAAACCCGGTTCCCCCGGTGACCAGAATTTTCATATATCCCTGTTCCTTAATGTTTTCTGCGTTCTGTCAAAAGTTGACAGAACATTTTCTGTGTAATCATCTATTTATCAATGAGATAAGCCTGTTTTGGGCTTTCTCCCCCGCCTTTCCTTGAATTTTCTCTCTATTTCGCTCTACAACTACGGCGACGACTACGGTAAACGATTGGGATTCCTTGATCGTAATCCGTAATCGTCGGCGTGGTCGTCAACCGATCCTTATTGGCTTTCATCCATTTTCATAAGATTTTTGACAGAAGCGTTTTCTGTAATGTTTTCAACCTTACGAAGGGTGCATTCCTTTATGTTAAGGGTCAATACTTTTTACATTCAGAACAACTCAATGGGAAGTGGTTGTTTAAATGGCGGGTATATTGCAAAGTAATACGATATGCGACCTATGTTCAGAGTGGTTTCTGTTTTTTTTGTTCTTCTTGCTGCCCTGGTTCTTGCTGCGTGCGGAAACGGCCGGGATATTGAGGCGGCCCGGGGGGGGGTGTTCGTTGAGCCGATGGCGATTCCGGAAGCCAGTCCGTCGGATGCTGGTCTGGACGTGCCGGCTCTCGAAGAGTTGGCCGACCTGGCGGGTGGACATGGTGTTGTAGTGCGGCATGGGAGGTTGGTGTATTCATGGGGCGATCCATCAAGGCCTGTCGAGGTTGCGTCCGCCTGCAAGCCCGTGATCAGCACGTTGTTGATGTTCGCTTTGCAGGAAGGCCTTATAGATAGCGCGGATGATCGCGTAGTCAAATACGACAGTCGTTTGAAGGATTTGCCTGGTGAAAAGGATCAACGCATAACCTTCCGGTACCTGGCTTCGCAGACATCCGGATACGGGCACAAGGATTCTCCCGGTACAGCCTGGGCCTACAATGATTATGCGCTGGCGTATTATTATGATGTGTTGACAGGCTTGGTATTTGAGAGGGATGGCGAGTGGTTGCTGCTGGACCGGCTTGGTCAGCCTCTCGGGTTCGAGGATCCGGTGTCCTTCCATGCCGGTCATGCCGGCCGGCTTGCCATATCGGCGCGTGATTTTGCAAAGTTTGGCCTGTTCTATCTTCAGAAAGGCCGGTGGAATGATAAACAACTACTCAAGGAAGAGTATATTGACCTGATGGTGCAATCCGTGGTGTTTCACGATCTTCCCCGTACCCTTGGCAAGAGCGCCTCAATGCTGCCGGGGCAGCGAACACTGGGAGGGCGAGGCGCTTCGGGCAGGGATTTGATGGAGGATGGGCCGGGATATTACAGTTTCAACTGGTGGATAAATCATCCGCCCGGCACACCGGAACCTCTTTATTCCGCCCTTCCGGCTTCTTCATTCGCAGCCGATGGTCATGTTCACCGCCACATGCTCTGGGTCATCCCTGAATACGATATGGTTGTTGTATGGCTTGATACAAACCTTGGAGGGAACCGTAAGCTGGTAGGACGGGCAACTGAACTGGTAAATGCGTCGGTTGCAGGGTCTGGAGGAATTCAGAAGGAATAGAGAGTGCCTATTCCGTACGCGAAGTGTTTCAAGGGTAATGTAGCGGACTCCATGTACAGGCCGTCGCGGGTATAGGTTCCTTTTACTTTGGCGTTATTGTATCTGGCATATAGCTGAAGCGACCAGCCTCCGTATATCCCCACATCCATGCCTGCGGCGAGAACCACTGCAACAGTGTCGTTGATGTCCATGATGCGGCTGGCACCCACATGGCGCCATTGATGGTCATGCGCGAATTTTCCAAAATAATAGGCCAGACCTGCCTCGCAGAATGGCGTCAATCGCGACTCGTTGGGATAACGGCCTCTCAGGGACAGAACGGGACCTCGCACGTATATGGTTCCATCCGTATCGCTTTCATTGCGTGAAACAGTCTTTATGGTTTCGGCGCCGAATCTGTCAAAAGCCAGTGAGATGCCCCAGTTGGGCTGAAAATGATAGTTGATGAAAGGGTAGGGTAACCGGGGTTGTTTCTCGTTCAGCCTGTCGATACTGCCCAGGTAGTTCCGGGTTCCAGGAGCCGACCTGTCGGTGTCATTGAGTGATATTTGAATGTAACGGAATCCGATTTCCAGGCGGCCGGCCGTCCTTTCCGATAATGTCGATTCCTGCAATGCGGGTCCGCGGGCGGGTACTGGGTCATGCAGTCCGGGTGGCTCCGGTTCGTCTGAAACTGCCCTGGGAACGGTTGAAATGAAGGCGATGCTGAAAGCCAGCAGACCTGAAGTAAATAATGTTCTGTTTATTGTGACCATACCATGTCCTGGTTATCTCACGCCTGGAGGGTAATACACGATCCCATGACGAAAGAAAGTGCATACAGGCATCATGGAGATTCGTAAAGCCTTTTCCCGGGATTACCGGATAAAGCCTGAAAGAAGCTGTTGAATTTCATCCGATAAAGGCCTGGAAACAGCCTGTTCTACGCGTTTACGCTGTTTGTCCAGGATTTCGGATCTAATTACTTCATCGGACATGGCAAGATGCATGAGTTCGGCAAGTTCCCGGGGCGCCAGATCCTCGTATAATATTCCCGCGCCGCCCATGGCTTCAGGCGCGCCACCGCTTGCCCTGCTTATGACCGGCAGACCCTTGTGCATGGCTTCAAGAAGGGGCAGGCAATAACCCTCGTGTTCACTGGCGCACATGTACAAGTCCGATACCTGGTAATAGGCGCTCAACCCCCCCTGTGATGCGAACCCTTCCAGGCAGATGTTGGGCATATCCAGGTCGCCGACCATCATCCTCAGCATGGTGAAATATCGAGGGCAACTCCGGTTGGAACCGACCACCAGCAGTCTGCTTTGCCTGTTAATGGTCTTGTGGTACCAGGCAAACGACATGATCAAATCTTCGATCCGTTTATTGGGAGCTATGCGTCCGGTGAACAGTATCGTGGTAAGCGGGGCGCGTCGCCGCTCGAGGAGTTCCTCGTCCGGCGGGGTATCGAGCAGTCTCGTTGAAAACGGCAGTTCGAAAACCTGCACGGATGAAATGCCCATTTCTTCAAGTTCAGAGGCGTTGAATCTTGAAACAGCCCATACCGCATCGGATTGCCCGGCTATCTCCGGCAGTTCCTTTCGCGCGGTTTGGAGGCTGTCGGCGACCTTGTCGTAGAATCCCCTGAAGTATTCGGCAGGCGTGATGTTATGATAAACGAGAATCTTCCTTGTGCGCGAATTCAGGAAAAAACGCGTAGCGGGGGATGATATGCCGTAATGGCATATTGATATGGAATCCGAAGGAGGATCATAATCATACAGGTTCATGCATTCATTGCGCAGAGGAGGAGAAACCCGGTCCATGGGGGCGTAAATATCCGATTCGTACCCTGATTTCAGCAATGAGGCCCTGATTATTACTGCGGCATTGGAGATTGCATCTCCGTCCGCAAAGCCGGGGAGAAGCTGATCGATGCGGCGCCTGCTCATTCCCGTTTTCCCTTCTCCAGTTCCGCAATACGACTCTCCAGTCGTTCGATATCCGAACGACGTTGATCGCGTTCATATTCCAACGCGCTTGAATAGAGCGAATTTACCAGGTTCTGACGAAAGGTGATGCGATCATGCTGGTAACGCAGGAGTGTCCACAGCTTCCTTTTCAGCCATACGGAACAACGGCCCCGCAAACCGCCGCGATGAGGAATATCGAATGGCATTGTGTCCACGTTGTCGCGGTATCTCATGAGCCTGGTGAATATTTCCTGGTATTCGGACTCGGTCTGTGCCTCCCGAAGCGCAAGTGCGTTGATTTCGGAAGGGACCTCCACTGGATGCGGTTCATCATCATGTCCTTGAATCCCCGTATCAATAAGGGCCTTCAATTCATCAGTTCGGTCCTTGCTATTGATGACTATTTTCATTAGCCGGCCTTTGAAGTGACTTTCAACTTCATTTTTCAGACAGTGTGCCTTCTGAGTTCCGTCATTCCGAGCCCTTGAAACAAGGCAACCCGTGTAATCCCCGGCTCCATTGCCGTCGCTGATCCCGTTATTACTCCCGATGCTCCCATGTATGATTCAACCGCATCAATCCAGGGGTTTCGGATAAATCTTTAACTGCGAACGGGTGCCAGTCTTCACGGCGATGATATTGGACCGAATGATCCCACGAGTGTATCGACAGGGACAGGAAAAAGTTGCCTTTTTTAAGGGTGAGCGGATCTATTCTGAGCCTCATGGTTCCTTCACCCTCGATGCTGTCAATAGGAACCTTTTCCATTTGAGTGTTCGAACCGAAAACATAAAAACCGTTTCCTGTCTTGATGTTGAATCCGAATACAGGCTTTTCAATCCGTTTATATGCCTTGTATCGGATTTCAACGGTCATTACGCCTCCTGATTCGAATGTGGCAGTTTCATTACCCATTTCGTCCAGGAATGTTGCATCCAGCATTTCGACGTCCCGCGTGCCGTGTTCTTCCACGTTAAGCATGCCTATTCTGACCATGTAGGATTTGAGGTAATTGAATATCACATCGGAAGGAGCTCCCTGCATTATCAATTTGCCGTCGTGAATCAGCATTACCTCGTCACAGAACTGTTCCACTGTTTCCAGTGCGTGAGTGACAAAGACAAGGGTTTTGCCCTGTTTTTGAAATTGCCGGATACGGTCCAGACACTGCATCTGGAATGCCATATCGCCTACTGCCAGGACTTCGTCCACCAGCAGGATGTCGGGGTTCATTTCAAGGGCTACCGAAAAGCCCAGCCGCACATACATTCCGCTTGAATAATGTTTGACCGGCATATCTATGAATTCACGTAATCCGGCAAAATCGACTATATGATCGAAGCGTTTTCTCACGAATTCCCGCGGTATACCCAGTATTGCGGCATTGAGAAAGACATTCTCCCGGCCGGTCAGATCAGGGTGGAAACCCGCGCCAAGTTCCAGAAGGGATGAAATGCGCCCCTGTGTCCGTACATTCCCGGTAGTTGGGGTAATGGTCCCTGCGATCAGCCCGAGCATGGAGCTTTTGCCCGATCCGTTGGGACCTATGACGCCGACTGTCGTCCCTTTTGGAATTTTGATGTCGACATCCCGCAATGCCCAGAACCGTTCCCAGGGCTTCCGGTTAATCAATCGCATGCATGTGCCCAGCAGAGTGGGCGGGGCCATCCCCTGCACCTTATATGCCTTTCCCAGATTTTCAGCTTCTATTGCAAGTGTCATTACAGCATGTCCGAAAAATTGCGTTGTGCCCTCTGAAATACGAGGTATGCGATGATCAACAATACCGCCGGCCACAGCCATCCGATAAGCGCTGCGTTCGACCAGGGAAATTCAGCGCCAGGCAGCTGCATGGAACGGTACCCGGAAATAATTACCGCCAAAGGGTTAAGCAGATATATCGGCTGCAGGATCGGAATGTCGGCAGTCATGGTCTGAACCAGGGAGAAAGTGTACATCACAGGGCTCATGAAGAACCACGCGCTGAGAAAAAGGTTTACCACATGCTGTGTGTCCCTGAAGTAGACGTTTGCCGCCGACACCAGCATGACCAATGAAAAGTTGAACAAGAAGTGATAGATTATGATGACCGGCAATGCGGCGGTCCAGGGATCCAGTATCTGTCCTTCGCGAAACAGCAGAATGCTGACTATTATCAACTGAACCAGCAGCATCAGCAGGAAGTTTATAAGTGAGGAGAGCGTAATGGACAATGGAAGCAGCAGACGGGGAAAATATACCTTTTTCACCAGGCTTGAGCTTCCGGTGACACAGCTCATTCCCGATGAGACGCATTGCACCGTAAACTGCCATGCAAACACTCCGATTATAATGTCCTCATTCTGGATTGGGACGCCCCGCCCTGCTATAAGGCGAAGGAAAAATATGTAAATGATCGCCATGAACAGCGGCGTCAGTACTGTCCATAGAAATCCCAGGACCGACCCCTTGTATCTTCCTTTGAGATCGCGGGCTACAAGATTCCAGACAAGATCCCTGTACATGTTTATGGTTTTTAAAATATGCATTATGAGGCGTTATCAGAATTTACATCTCAAGATGTTACGTATAAGGGGATACGGGATCTTTGTCACTACGTAAAAAGGCATTGAGATACTCCTTCAGCTTCGTTGCCATGCGGCGTCTTGCGAGGGCATGAAGTAATGGAGGGGTGTCCGTCGGCCGATCAGAGGATATTCGAAATCCTTCATTCAATGCGCGTAAATGTCATGCTTCGCACTTCCATATCCGCCGTAGAATGATACACAAGCACCACATTAAACGGCAGATTTACATGCTGTGTCCATTCAAGCAGCGCCGGCTGTCCGGCAATTACCGGGACCACTTTATCCTGAACCGGGTAATTTTCTATGCCCACGTGAACTACACCGAGTTCATAACCTTGGGGAGCGTTGGTGTTGATGTCCAGTTCCAGTTTGTATCGACCCTGTTCAAACGGAAGTTTGGGGCCGTAGAATACAAAACCGCTTCGGTCGTGCAGCGGCCGGAACAAAACGCTGTCTCTGTTTTCGGTGATGTGGCCTGCGTGACAGAATAACGGGGCGGGAATAGAGATTGATTCGCCGGGCCTCAGTTCAGGCCATTGTCCCGAACCAAGAAGCGCCATGTCGAAATCAAGTTCACCTTCCTTGAGGGTGCAAGTCAGCGACACCTCTCCGTGATCCGCAAGCGGAATATCAATATTTATCCAGCTCCATGATGTTTCCTGGATATCAATTATTTCATTGCCAATGGGTTCGCCGTTGACAAGCACTTCGGCGTCAATAGTGCCGCTGCCCCGCAATCGAACCTTCCAATGCAGGTCGGGCGCCGGCGGTGTGGCTGTTTCCGGCAGTTTTACATGCTCTCCGGCTGCGGTCAGATTCACATACCTGCCGTTAGACGCGTCCTCGTCGTTTTCAATGCGGACTTCTCCGAGTATTAAGTGCTCGAATTCATAGTGACGAGCCGGGAAGAAAAGATCCCATTCCGGCATCCATTCCGGGCGTGTTTGCGGGTCCTCAAGGATCTTGAAGGACCATACCGTGCCGGATTGCCTGAGGAATTTCATGCGAGGATGATCATGAAATCTTTTCAGGGTCTGTGCGATGGGAAATGGACTGACTTTTTCAGGGAAAATGTCCTCGTGGACGACCACGTATCTGATTCCGCGTTCAAGAAGGTTGTCGGCCTGTTCATCGCTCATCCACCCATGGTTGATGCTTTTAAACGGGATAAACACATCTCTCAGATACTGCGTCCGTATGGCCGGAGTGTAACCGTTGATCATGCGAATTCTGTGAAGTGACACGAAATGCTGGTATATGGACGCGTAATGTGTGTCTCCGGGCCACAGGGCAACTACGAGTACGTGCGGATCAATCCCCGTTTTTTCCGCGTCCAGTGCAATTGTTTCATATGCGGGTTGTTCGGTTTTGAGCAGTGAGATGGTTGGGCTGGTGCGGCATCCGTATTCCGCCGTCATCAGAAGTGCGGGAATAACAGCAATAAGGACCGTTGTTCGGGGGCTGACTTTACCGGGGATCAAGGCGGACAGTGAAATCGCCCCCGCTACAGCGAGCAGACAGGGCATGAGACTGAATATCTTGCCGGTCTGACGAATCATAGTGTACGGCGATATGAGTGTCCGGGCCAGGTCAAAGAACAGCCCTCCGAACGGGCCGTGAGGACCCAGGGACAATACTGTGATGAGCATCAGGGTCCCCAGAAGGATTGCCAGCGTTATGAAACTCCGCAAGGCAATGAGTCTGCGATGTTTTATGAGACGCATTGCCGTTGCCACGGCGCCCGCAAACAGTAGAGCCGTGATTACATATCCCAGATAGGCCTGGCTTGATACAGGGAGTTCCTCCCATGAAAAGATACCGAGGGGTTGCGGTGAAAATGCCTTTACCTCAACGATATCCCTTCCCTCAGCCATATGCGTATCGGCCAGGTCGACAAACCCTGTTTTGCCGTGAAGGATAACGGCGGCGGATAATATCGCTACGGGTATCAGCGGTATGATAATCGCGCGATAAGATGCGGATGACCGCCAGTCGAATGTGTTCCGGGCTGTGAACGCAATTACACACCACGCCGGAATGATCAGCACATTGAAAAAGAACACATGAACATCGCTTGAATATGAAAGTACGACTGCGATTCCCGCTGCCATACCACCCCAGACGCGGTTGTTTCTCACGGCGTGATCCAGTCCCCAAAGGAGGACCGGCACCCATGCCATTCCATATCCGGTCGGACTGCCTCCAAGAAAGGCGAACCAGCGGTAGGGAAGGATAATCCCAAGCAGCGCCATGGACCCGGCGATCCACTCGTTATTCACATAACGGCGCACGAGCAACCATGTGAACAGGTAGCTTATCCAAAGCCCAATGAAACCGGCGATATTGAAGGCCAGGGCCCTTCCTCCAACCGGTTCTGCAGCAGAGTAGAAGAGGGAAAATGGGAAATAATATGCGGACGGCTCGTAACGGGCTTCGTCATCCCCTGCATTGAATTCGTACAGGTTGTAGAACCAAGGTGTTTCGCCTCGAACCATGTCTCCGAAGATCCAGAAATAATACAGGAGTTGAAGGTGGTCGCCCGGTATCATGTGGCGCGCGTCCTGCGCCTCGACGCGGCCATGCGATGCGGGAATTCCTTCCATGACATAGCGTGGCAACGGCCATGTAAAGATAATCCAGATTGCCAAAGTTATCAGAAAGGAAAGGGCAATACGACGGGTATTGGAAATACCGGATCCGGACTCCGGCGTTTCTGACGACATATGGCTGTTATTCTGCATTTGTCAGATAGCTCATTTGGAGTTTATTCAATTTGTCATGCAGTGCGCTGATTATTATCACACGTCGGAACATGGAATCTGTAGTCTCTAATGAGTGTGTATCAAACCCTGGAAACGATTATCCTGACACTGTAAAATCAATCCTCCAGCCTCCTTATGGTGACCGACTCAATTTCCATACCGGCTTTTCGCGCATAATCAAAGGACAAGGTAAAGGGAAGGTTGGAATTGCGAGTCAACTTTATTTTAAACGGTTCTCCCGCCATAACCGGGAATATCTTCTCTTCATCCATTTCTCCAGCGGATTCAATGCGTATGCTGCCCAGCCGTGTCCCGTAGGGTGCGCCGGATGTGTAATCGAGTGTTATCTCATGGCGTCCGGTGTTCAACGGCAGCCTCGGTCCGTAGAGTATGCGCCGTATGGGCTCGGTTTCCGGGGAAAACACCAGAGTCAGGTTTTCATGGTCTGTATATCCGGCATGGAAGAAAAGGGGCGCGGGCAGTATTGCAGGATTTCCCGGTGCGGGGGCAGACCATTCCCCGGCGGTCAGAAGGGCCATGTCGAGGTCGACTTTGCCTTCGATATATTCCAGTCTCAAGCTTACACGTGACTGTTTATCTATGTTCAAAGGAAACTCGATCCATGTCCATTCCTTCGACTGTACTGTAATTACGTCTTCTTCGAGCAGGTCATCCCTGCTGAGGTTGATGGATCGCAGACGCCCGTCGCCCCGTGCCCGTATCATCCATCTCATTTCAGGGGCCGGGGGGGCGCTTGTATGATGCAGCAGCACGGCGGCTTCTTCGCGATTAAGCGAGAGATATCCATATCCGCTGCATTCCGGATCCTCCACGGCATCTGCTTCATGGTGACGGGACATTTCGAATTCCCAGAGTCGTGCTGGAAACCATGTGTTCCAGTTTGGGGCCTGGTCTTCTCTATCTTCAGATTCCTCGAGAATGCGGAATGCCCACACGTGATCGGCCTGTTTCATCCATTCAAGCCGCGGGTTGTTGAGAAACTTCCTGATTGTGAAGGTTACAGGGAACGGGCTTACCTGTTCCGGGAATAAATTCTCGTGAACAAGGATGTAGCGTACGCCCATTTCAAGCAGGCTGTCTGCCTGATCCTCCGTTAAGTGGCCCTGGTTAATGCTGTGATAACGCCAGAATACCTCGTCACGGTACTGTTGCGGAACCGCCGGCCGATAACCGTTCACCATGCGTATGCGATATTTGGAAATGTAATGTTCGTATACAGAGGCGTAATGCGAGTCCCCCGGCCAGAGTACTACAACTAGAACATGCGGATCCCTGCCCTGATCACGCGCGTCATTTGCAACGGCTGCGTATGCCGGCTGTTCATCATTGAGCAGGGAAATCTTTGGTTTGACAAACAAACTGTATTCAAAAGTCATGACCCCGGCGAATAGAATCAGAATACCGTGCCGAATGAGTTTGCTGTTCATGTCGGTGATAAGCGCAGTCAGTCCGAGTGCCGCGGCGACTGCTATAAGCTGTGGCATGATGGAGAATATTTTACCGGATTGCCTGATCATGGCATATGGGGGAATCCATTCACGCGCCATTATGAACATGCGGGCATCGCTTGGGCCGTGCGGCCCTAGTGCTAGAATCGCAACTCCGGATATTGCCGCAATGATGAACGAAAAAAACAGTGCCGTTCTTCTCCATTCGCCGTGCCTGGAAAGGCATTTCACAAGGAATATTACGAATCCGAGAAGGATTACTATAGCGGCTGAATAACCTATATATACCTGGCTGTGGACGTCCTGATGTACAAGGGAGAATAGACCTTCAGGTTTCGGGGAAAATCCCGCCACTTCGCCCAATCTGCGTCCGTGCGCCATTATGGAATCTGCAAGTTCTCGTGCCAGAAGGGTGCTTTTCAGTATTGAAGCTCCTCCAAGCAATGCGACAGGCAACAGGGCTAATCCCAGCGATTTATATGCCTTCCAGCTTTTCCAGTCGAAATCTCCGCGCATCAGGAAGGCTGAAATGCACCATACCGGAGTGAAAAGGGTCAGGAAGAAATATACATGGGTGTCGCTGATTCCCGCGCAGAACAAAGTTATCCCTGCCAGTACGCCTCCGGATACCCGGGACTCGCGTACGGCGATGTCCAGCCCGAGCATGAGCAGGGGAGTCCACATCATGGCGAATCCCGTGGGACTTCCTCCCATCAGGGCGAACCACCGATATGTAAGCATGATGCCGAAAAGAGCAGAGACTGCGGCGACAGCTTCATGGTTTGTATAGCGCCGCGTCAGAACCCATGTGAAAAGATAGGTTATCCACAGTGAAAAAAAAGCTGTCATGTTCCAGCCGAAAGCCTGCCCTCCGAGCCATGACAGGACGGCGCAAATGATGGAGAAGGGGAAAAAGTTATACGTCAGCTCAAAGCGCTCTTCGTCGTCGCCGATGTTGAACTCATACAGGTTGGTAAACCAGGGTGTGTTTCCCGCCATCATATCTCCTGTCAGCCAGAAATGATACAGCAATTGCAGATGGTCTCCGGGTATCATGCTCTGCACGGTGATCTCTTCACTGTTATGGGATGCCGGTATGCCCCCGGTGAAATATTTGGCAAGCGGCCAAGTGAAGATCAGCCACACCGCAACCGTAACCAACAGGGAAATCACGATTCTGCGTCCCGTCGTCATACTTCCTCCCTTTGCAGCATTCCACGGTCGCTGTACCATTGCGCGGTTTTGGAAAGCCCTTCCTCGTTGGAAAGAATCGGTTCATATTCCAGGCTGGACCTGAGCTTTTGCGTGTTGAACGACCTGTCTTTTGTATAGAATGCCACGCGGCGCCGGTAGAGGGGCGGATCGATTCCAAGCGGAAGACATATGCCTTCGCACATGACGGCGGCAATGAAAAAAGGCCATGCTGGCAGGCGTATGATTCGCACGGGATGATTCAGCGCATCAGCTATTATATGAATCATCCTGTTGAGCGGCAGGGATTCAGGATTGCCTGCTATGAAGGTTTCATTAAGCGCTTCGGGATGGGTGGCGGAGCGGATCAGTATGCGTACCAGGTCGTCAACGTGTATTAAATGATACAGGCACGGACGACGCCCTAGAATGGGGCAGGTTTTTCGCGTGGCCATTCGGAAGATTTTCAAAAGGCGCTCATCACCCGGTCCATAAATGGCGCACGGCCTGATGATGGTGTGAGGGAGCTGGTTTTTGGCCGCATAATCGTGCAACCATGTCTCGGCCTTCGCCTTGGTTTCCTGGTAATCGTCATCCGGGTTGAAAGGGGCGTTTTCATCCGCGGGCGGATGTTTGATGTGGCCATGCACACCTATCGTGGACACGTGGACCATGCGCTTGAATCCCGGCACGCTGCGGGCTGCGCGCGCCACTGTCTGTGTGCCGTGAACATGCACCTTATGATACATTTCGCGAGTCACATTTGCCTGCCTGTAAATAGCGGCCATGTGGAACACATATTGCACACCCTTCATAGCGGGCTGAACCACCTCGTCGTCGAACACATTGCCTTCATGCCATTCCACGTTAATGTCGCTGAGATGTTCCCGGTTTGACGAAGGTCTTACGATGGCCCTGACTGTCAGCCCTGCTTCGGATAATATGCGCAGCAGCCGGGAACCCGTAAAACCGGTTCCGCCGGTTACCATGACAGGCGCTCCTGAAAGTTTTTCCAAATCCTTATCCATACCTTCTCAATATGTTCTGTTCAGCGGCTGCAGTAAGTTAAAACACTTCTTTCCAAAGGTCGGATCATGTCAAGCCCGGGTATAGCATGCAATTGCAGGCGAACCGGCAAGGTGGGTAAACCCTGCATATCGGCATGCGGATTCAAGTACCTCAGAAGCCGGTCGGCATTTCAACATGCGGTGTACTACCATTGGTATGAAAAACTGTTTTTTGATGCGGCTCAACACGAAACCGTTTTTATGAAATTC